>JBMFPP010000195.1:0-5472 GCA_049969055.1 Armatimonadota bacterium
GTCGAAAAAGTCCCTGCCGAAGAGAATGCGGTCCTGGAACTCCAAGAGAAACGTTTTGGCGAATTCGGGGTCGCGGTTCAGGGCGTTGTAGCCGGATTCTCCGGATAGATCGCAGTAAAGGTTAGGGTACCGCTCCAGCATCTCCACCACTTTTCCGCCGTCTTCAACCTTTCCCCTTGGGTAGGCTTCTCTGCTGTACTTATCGTCTCCGGATATATGCGCCCAAAACCCGGGTCCGTGCCCAATAAAAATCGTATCCGGGCAGGCTTTGATCGCCCTCTCCAAAGCTTCTATTCCCCCTCCGTACCACCAATTTGGGCGGGGGTACTTGGCACCTGTTTCGAACTCGTAGTCTATATGGAGAACAACAGGTAAACCCTTCTGGGCGCAGAAGCGAAACATCCTCAGGGCGTCTGGGTTGTCGTAGGTCATTCTCAGTTTAAGCTCCCCGTAAACACGCACGCCGTAAAGCGAAACGGCAAAGGCCAAGCGGTCCACGGCTTCTGGGCGGCGGGGGTCTGGAGCAAACCCCAGAACAAATCTATCAGGGTACTTCTCCACGTAGACAAGTGCGGAGGAAAGCGGAATAGGTCCGTTTGGACCGCCGGGGCAAACGGCAAGAAAGTCGGGGTTGTATTCGTCCGCCGGACATTCCCAGGTAAGAACCCAAGTTTTGCTTATGCCGTTCTCGTCCATATTGGCGAGAAGCCGCTCGGCGTTGTAGCCGTACCAGTCCGGGTGGTTGTGAATATCGATTATCATTTTCCTCCCCCGAAAAGCGCTGCGAAGCAAAACCTATTTTCCGAATGCCCTTGCCGCTTTCCTCAGCGCAGTGACAATGTCTTTCGCTTCTTCATCACCCCAACTCTCGTGAAGGGTTAAATTAAAACAGGTGTCCATTGAGGAAAGTGCATTTGGGGTCGGGAACTTTCGATCGGGGTCTCCTTTATAGGCCGGGCTTGCCCAGGGGTAATTGGATTTCCCGAAGACAGCGCGGTTTTTGTACCAATCCATGAGGTGCGGCACAGCGTGAATATAGCTCGGGGTTAAAAGAATGCCCTCAGCAGAAAGGGCGCGGCAGAAAGCTTCTTTATCGCATTTGGCTTTCTCTTTGTGGAACTGCAGGCGAAGAAACCAGTAGCTTGGCTCGGCCCCAGGCAGTTGTGGTGGGAGGGAAACCACTTCCAAATCCTTTATCCCCTCGGCTATTTTGGCGGCAAGACTCTTTCTTCTTTCAACGATCTTCGGCAGTTTTCGCAGTTGCACCCTTCCCACTGCGCAGGAAAGCTCGTCAAGGTTGAAATTAAGCGAAGCGATGCAGTTGGTGGAGCCGTCCGGCAGGCCGAAGGGCTTTCCCCTATCGGCGGCGCGCCTTATCTTCCAGTAAAGCTCCTCGTTTCGGGTATATACCATCCCTCCCTGGCCGCCTGTGCAGTAGTGCTTGCCGAACATGGTTGAGAAGACGGCCGCATCTCCAAAACTGCCAACGTAGCGCCCATTCAGCTTGGCGCCGAGGGATTGTGCGCAGTCTTCTATAACCGGAACACCACGCTCTCTTGCGAGAGAAACTATGCGCTCTATATCCGCGGGTTCGCCGCCGATATGGGCGACAACCACAGCCGAAGTTAGGGGCGAGAAAAGCCTTGCAACCTCCTCGGCGCATGTGTTGTAGCTCCCCGGTGCGGTGTCGGCTATAACGGGAATGCAGTTCAGCATAACGATCGGCATCATGCCGCCGGGGTCGGTCACAGCGCTTACAATCACCTCGCTGAACGGCTCGGGGTTGATGGCGTGGAGGGCCACAAAAAGGGCAGCCGTTCCGGAGCTAACCGCATCGGCGTAGCCGCCGCCCATAAATTCGGCAAACTCCCGGCAGTAAGCATCCTCCTCGAAACCGTTGTACGCGATCGGCTCGCCGGTGGATATAGCCCTGTCGAACAGGGCAACAACGGCGGCTTTTTCCTCCTCCCCTAATAGAAAGCGGCTCGGCCACGGTTTTTCTCTGACCCTCGGACCGCCCTCTACCGCCAGTTTTTCTTCCTCAGCGCTCATTTTCACTCACCTCCGGTGACCGGCACAATCGGTGGAGTTTTTTGAGCCACCGCCTTACACAGGCTTCCCATCCAAGAAAAGCGAGCATCCTCTTCTCATCTTCTTCAAGGGCCTGGTCCCACCTTTCTTTAAGGCGGGCAACACCGTAAATATCGAGCTTTTTGAAGATGCCGAAAATCGGCTTCGTCAGCGGTCCAGCGATGAACGCAACCGCGAAATCTATTAGATACGGCTCGCCGCTGAAAGCCACAATGATATTGGATGGAGACAGATCCCGCGATGCCACACCTCTGCTGTGGACTGCATCAACCAGCTTTCTGAGTCTGGTGAAGAAGTTTGTCGGCAGGCTGTCGCATTCGTATATCCGCTTGCCGTCAATTCGCTCGAGAATCAGTGCATAGCTGTCTAACCTGCCGTAGCACTTTGCTGTACCCTTTAATGAGGAAAGGCGCTTGTAAACCTTTTCCTCTCTGCTCACAAGAATTCGGCCGATCTGCCTGAGAAAAAAACTTCGACTGCGGTAATCTTTCACCACAAGGTTGCCCACCAGGTAAACGTCCGCTTTCAGGCCCCTCCCCTTGTGCAGTAAGTGCTTCAGGTCTTCTCTCCTGATCATACCGCTCCTTCGCCGCCGGCTTTCTCCCAAACGCCTGCTCTATCCTCAAACCCCATTTTTCCCAACTGCATGGAATGGAGCTTTTGGTTTCTCTCTTGGAACTGGAAGAGGTTTAGAGTGAGGGCAAGCACAAACCTGCCCTCACCCCAGCCCCTCTCCCACTGCCAAGAAGTTTTGACGTTCAATCAAGTATTGTTTGCAAATCGTTTTGCCGAAACCAACAACAACTAATTGAACTCGGCAAAACGATTTGTTTGTCAAAACTTCTTGTGGGAGAAGAAAGCCTAGAATCCTCTTTGCTCGCTTGTGGAAGAGGAGCTGTGAGTAAGGGCCAGCCCACCAGCGGAAGAGGAACCAATGAGTAAGAGCTGGCCCAAAACCGAAAGAAAAACTAAAGCAGGCTTGGTTATCAGAGCTGCGGGCTGAGCTTCACCGCATACCGCAGTATTCTCGTCACCTCTCTGACCTCAATTTTTCCGTTCTTATCCAGATCGCCTGCTTCCAACTGCGCCGGCGTAGGCTTCTCCATCCCCACAGCGATTCGTAAGGCCACTGTTGCATCGGCCACGCTTACTTTTCCGTCACCGTTCACATCACCAGGGATCACCTGAGGAGCCGCAGCCACCTTGAAAGCAACCAGCGCCACTGCCGTGTTGCCGGCCTTATCGTTCACAGTAAGCCTTAGGGTGTAAACCCCCGGTGCAAGCGGCTTCAGATCCAGCGTACCCAGGTCGCCGCTGGTTACAGGCGTGGTTTTCGCATCGCCCACAGGCGTGAACGAGGATGGGCTGTCTCCAGCGCCGTACTCCAGCAGGTAGCTCCCGAAAGACTGCGGCGATGCATCGGCGGCTGTGCCTTTCACGGTGAGGGACCCGCTCACCTCCTGAAGCGGCGTTGGGAAGGTAATGGAAGCGGTGGGAGCAGTGTTATCCACGTTCACGATAACCGAGGTCCTGCCCACATTTCCGGCGTTATCCACTGCAGAAGCTTCAACCGTGTAGCCTCCGTCTGAAAGGCCGACGGCATTCACCGTGAAGTTGAAAGGAGGTTTTGTTATCGGCGCACCAACCGGGGACCCGGAAACGGTTACCTGCACGGACGACACACCGCTTGCGTCGCTGGCGTCAACAGAAACCGGCACACTGCCCCTTATGTATTGGCCGTTCTCCAGTCCCTTCAGCTGCACGCTCGGCGCTGTGTTGTCCACCGAGATCGAAACCGATGTCATTCCGGTGTTGCCCACAGAATCCACGGCCAAAACATCCAAGGTGTGCACACCGTCAGCAAGTTTCGTGGTGTCCAAGTTGAGATTAAACGGCGGATTGGTGAACCTTCCAAGCGTTACCGCGCCGTCGGCGGTTACATCCACCGAAGCAATTCCGCCGATGTCCTCGGCTTTCACAGACACGGGCACCACGCCCCGCAGAAGCTGTCCCTCCGAAACACCCTCAATCGAAACCGACGGCGGGGTGTTATCCACCACAACCGAAACCGACTTCTTACCGAAGTTGCCAGCTTTGTCGTACACTGTCACCTCGAAGGAGTGTCCGCCGTCCGCATACTTGGCAGTATCCACGGAGAAGTTGAACGGTTCCCCTGTGACGGTTGCAATCGGGCTGGTAGAACCGTCAGCTCTGAGCTCCGCCGTGGTTACGCCGTTGGCATCGGATGCTGTTGCCTTCAAGGTAACCACGTTTCGAACCATCTGCCCTTCGGTTAGGCCGCTCAGCGAAACAGAAGGCGGGGTGTTATCAACGATTATCGCGACCGGATCGCTTCGCCCAAAGTTGCCGGAGGAGTCCACAGCTCTAACCACTATCGTGTGGGAGCCGTCCGAAAGGCCGGCTGTGGCAAGGTTGAACAGGAACGGGCTTTTGTTGGTTGTTGCCGCCGGGGTCGAACTGCCGTCAATGAGCAGCTCGATCTTGGTCACGGGGCCGCGGTCATCTGTGGCGGTGCCTTCCACCGGCACAATGCCTCTTACCACAGAGTTTGGTTTCGGCGAAGTAAGCAGTACGGCGGGGGGCGTTTTGTCAGCGGCTACGGTAACAGCTCCGTCGGCTTTGGTACTGGGGAGCGCGGACCCAACTGCGTCAACGATCTCCAGGCTCAGAATCCGGAGCGAATAGACTGCGCCGTCCGGGGCATTCGCTGGCACGTTGAAAACCAACTTCACAAGCGTGCCCGGGCCGTTCAGAGACTGGCCGCTTATCACGCCGACGCGGATCTGCCCCGGGGTCTTCAGATTCGCATCAACCAAAGCTTGGAAGCAGAGCGTTCCGACCGTTGAGATGGGCGGATCCGCGGGAACCAAGGCCGGAGCATTCTGCGGATTAACTTGGGAGTAATCCACAACCATATCCACACCGTTGAAAGTGGACTGCGAGATCGTTACAGGGATTTCCACAGTAGCTCCAGGAATAACAGTGGCAGACCCAACACGCACATAGTTTGCCGGCACCGCGGGTTCAACAACCACCTGCGCCGTACCGCTGACTGAATCTGCTGTAGCCCTCACTACGACGGTTCCCGGTGCAGATGGGGTGAATACGCCCGCGGCATCTACCTGCCCTGAGCCGGTGCCCGGCTCTACGCTCCATCTGACGGTCGGCGAAACAATCTCATTGCCGGAGGTATCCAAAACAGTGGCTCTAAAACGAACGGTTGTCCCCATGGGCACAGTTACCGCGTTCGGGGTTACAACGACCGCCGCTATCGGACCGACTGTGTCTTGCACAGTAATACTTCCGTCCTGAGCCGTGATCCTGACATCCCTTCCCTGAATATCGTTGAGCGCCGCCGCA
>JBMFPP010000196.1:0-5377 GCA_049969055.1 Armatimonadota bacterium
GTGCACGGAAGACAGCGCGAACGGAGATATCGTACTCCCTCGCGGTTCCGTACAGCGAGCATCCCGGAAAATACTGATAGGCGCTCATCGCTCACGCTCCAAAGATTCCACTGCTTCGAAGATGCGCCGCACTTTGTCTGCATCGGGAGCGCGGTGGGGTAAAAGCGGCAGTTTGCGGTGCATGAACATCGCCAATCCCTTATCCAGATCCTGGAACAGGCGCCGCGAACGCATCTTGTACCCCATGATCGTTTCCATCTCGAAGGCTCGGCCGCGTCTGCGCACGCTTTCGAGAAAGCTTGCGTTGAAGTGCGCAACGTTGGGATCGGCGGTGCGGCCTGCGCGCAGGGCTATGGCGCGGAGAGCATCCATCACCCTCGGCAGATCAACCTCCTGAGGACACCGTGTGGCGCATGTTTCGCAGGAGGAACACAACCAGAACGACCTGCTGTCCAAAGCCGCGTCTTCCAAACCAAGCTGAACAAGCCGCATGGTGCGCGCGGGATCGATGTCCATGGCAAAGGCGAGAGGACAGCCGGCCGTGCACTTGCCGCACTGGTAACAGCGCATGGGATCCTGTCCGGATATTTCGGCCACACGGCGCGTGAACGATTTACCTTCTTCTCCCAGGCGCAGGGAATACGCCATTAGTTCGGCTCCGTGAGTGATAATGTGAGGTATTTCACTACATTGTTAGTATAACATTATCAAAAACCGTTCGCAAGCCTTTTTGCGCTCCAAATCAGAGCTTTTTATGCGCAAAAGGTGCTGTGAAAGCTGGGGATAGGAAACAGCGCAGGAAAAGGGGATGAAGACAGACACGCTGGAAAAAACTTGGGAATAAAGGGATGAATGCAGGAAGGAGAAGACTAAGGTTAGCTCGCCGCTGCAGTTACCTTAAGTATAGGTCACTAAACCAAGCTTGGGGTTTTTCTTGCGCCAGTCTTTGCGCACTTTTACGCGGAGGTCCAGATACACACGCGTTCCCGCAAGAGCTTCAAGCTCCAAACGAGCCGCCTGGCCTATGGCTTTCAGCATGCGCCCTCCAGCGCCGATGATTATGCCCTTTTGTGAGTCTTTCTCCACGTATATAGTGGCAAGTATGTAGGTCATATCCTCACTGCGCTGTTTGTATTCATCAACTACGACTGCGACAGCGTGCGGCACCTCTTGGTATGTATGCATAAGCACCTGTTCGCGAATGAGCTCGGCGGCGACGGCGCGCTCAGGTTGATCTGTTACTTGGTCGGGCGGGTAGAAAGGCGGCGATTCTGGCAGTTTGGAAACCAGCGTTTGAACAAGGATGTCCAAGTTATCGCCGTTGAGGGCGGAAACCGGAACTACGTGGTCGAACTGGTGGAGTTCGCGGTAGAGGGCTTCCATTTCTTGGAGTTTAGAGCCGCTCACCAAGTCGATCTTGTTAAGAACGAGAACGGCTGGAATGTTTTTAGCGTGTGTTTTTACGGCTTGGGCGGCCAGGATGTCTTCGTCGCTGGGCGGAACCGATGCGTCAACCAAAAAAGCGGCCAGGTCGGCATCCTTGAGGGATGACGTTGCCGCTTTCACCATTGCCTCGCCGAGGCTGTGTATGGGCTTGTGTATACCGGGTGTATCTATGAAGATGAGCTGTGCCTGCGGGGTGGAGTAGATTCCCAGCAGGCGCGAGCGGGTTGTCTGCGGCTTTTCTGAAACGATGGATACCTTCTGCCCTATTATGCGGTTGATGAGCGTGGATTTGCCAACGTTCGGCCTCCCGACAACCGCAATATAGCCCGCGCGGAAGCCGCTTGGAAGTTCATTCAAGCCGAATTTTTCGGCAAATTCGTCGGGCACCTAAAACTCCACAAGAAGACAGATTGGCTTTGGGAAAAGCGAGCCGCAGAACGCTTTAGAAGCGTTATGTGAGAGGGGAATGACGGGTTAAGCCTTTCCCCACCTGGATTTACTTCCTTGCTTGCCGATACGGCTGTAATATTCGGAGCCGTACTTATCCCGCACGGTGGCCCCTCCGCGCTTACCGATCTGGCGAAAATGTTCAACGCCGAACTTTTCTTTCATTACCTGGGCCCCCTTACGCCCGGCCTCCCTCGCACGCTCGGGATCTGCCGCAAAACCGCCGCGTTTTCCGTTGTTTTCAGCCATTTAAATTCCTTCCTCCCGAATCTGGGGCGCAGATAGGCGCCCGTAAGTACGCTTGGAATGATCGAACAAGGCAGTGCCGGGAAGAGTGTATCAGATTTATGCTTGTATGTCAAGAGCTTTTCGAGGCAGGCTCTGCGATGCGCCACGTTGTACCGCCGTGGATTTGATCCTCCAGGAGTATGCCCAGCTCTCTTAAGCGGTTTCGGATGCTGTCTGCAGTGGCCCAATCCCGGCGGTTTCTGGCTTCCTGCCGCACATCGATCAGCAGTTGAATCAGCTTTGGGGCAAGGCCGCCGGTTTCATCTTTCGGAGACGGCGGCTCTGGCCAAGTTATCCCCAAGATGCCGCCGAGTTCACCGAAAACGGCACGGGCTCTGCGCAGACCCTCTTTGCCGGCCGAGGCGGGACCGCTGGTAAATCGGTTCACTGCAGAGGCAAGTTCGAACAGGGCGGCCACAGCTCCGGGGGTGTTGAAGTCGTCGTTCATAGCGGCAATAAATCTCTGCCTGGCCGCTTCCGCCGCATCGGCTATATCTGAGGATGCGCTGGGGTCCTCCGGGCCTGGTTCCGCCGCGGCCTTGTCGAGTGACCAAACAGCAGATGTAAGGCGGTCCAGCGCACGTCGGCTGTCGTCGAGCAGGTCATCTGAAAAGTTTGTGGAACTGCGGTAGTGCTGGCTGGCTATGTAGAAGCGCAGAAGTTGGGGTGGGTATTTTTTAACGGCATCCCGAATGGTGATAAAGTTGCCCAACGACTTGCTCATTTTGACGCCGTTCACGGTGATCATCCCGTTGTGGAGCCAATATTTAACAAACGGCTTACCGGTTGCGGCCTCGCTTTGGGCGATTTCGTTTTCGTGGTGCGGGAAAACGTGTTCAACCCCGCCGCCGTGGATGTCGAAGGTTTCGCCCAAATACTTCATTGACATCACAGAGCACTCGATGTGCCAGCCTGGATAACCCTCTCCCCAAGGGCTTGGCCAGCGGAGTATGTGGCCGGGCTCGGCCTTTTTCCAAAGGGCGAAATCCGCAGGGTCCCGCTTGCCCGGGGCAACCTCAATTCGCACCCCGGCTTCCTGATCTTCGGGACGCCGTCCAGAAAGTTTGCCGTACGCGGGAAAAGAGGAAACATCGAAATAAACCGACCCATCGGCCTCGTAAGCGTGGCCTTTTTCGATGAGTATCTGGCACATTTGGATGATTTCCGGGATGTGCGCGCTTGCCCTGGGCGACAGGTTCGGCCTCACACATCCAAGTGCGTCCAATGCCCAGAAGTGCTCTGCCGTGAAGAATTCGGCAAGCTCCATCGGCTGAACTCTTTGGATGGCCGCACGTTTTTCGATCTTGTCCTCGCCTTCGTCTGCATCGTCGGTCAGGTGGCCAACATCGGTGATGTTCTGAACGTAGCGGACGGTGTAACCCAAATAGCGCAGGTAGCGCACAATCACATCGAAGGCAATGTAGGGCTTTGCGTGCCCCATGTGGGGATAGTCGTAAACGGTTGGTCCGCATACGTATATGCCCACATGTCCGGGCACTACGGGTACAAACTCTTCTTTTTGCTTGGATAAAGTGTTGAAGACTCTGAGCATATGATTCAACCCAAAAGATAATGAGCTGACAATGCGACGCACAACCGCCCACCCACGCTTGCGATCCGGGCTCGGCGGGCTTCATTGGGTTTTTGCGGAAGAAGCTTGCGCATTTCGGGAAAGGTACCGGGCTATTCTCAGTCTCTACAGCAGGAGTTTTTGCGAGACAGCTCGTTTTGAAGCTGTTTTACTTTTTCCTCGAGGTTTGCTATACGCTCCATCATGCAGTGCAGGAGCACTCCTTCAGGGTCGGCACCAAGACCGTGGTCCAGAAGCGTATTCGGATCGGCAGGAGCGCCGTCCTGAAAAACCACCCGACCGGGGATGCCCACAACTACAGCGCCCGGAGGCACGTCACTGCGCACCACAGCGTTGGGGCCTATTTTTGCGCCGTCGCCGATGCGTATGGGACCGAGCACTTTTGCTCCGGCGCCGATGACAACGCGGTTGCCAACGGTAGGATGGCGCTTTGTCTTCTTAAGTGTTGTACCCCCAAGCGTAACTCCGTGGTAGAGCAGTACGTCGTCGCCGACCTCTGCCGTTTCCCCTATCACCACTCCCATACCGTGGTCTATAAAGAACCCCTTACCGATTCGAGCTGCGGGGTGTATTTCGATGCCTGTTAGAAAGCGGTTTAGGTGCGAGAGTGCACGCGCCAGTGCTTTTAGGTTGTGGTTCCACAGCCAATGAGCAACCCTGTGCCATATTATGGCGTGCAAACCTGGGTACGTGAGAACCTCCCAGATGTTGCGAGCCGCAGGATCCTTTTCGAAAATTGCCTTTATATCTCTGCGCAGAGTGTCAAACACTGCAACCCCTCTTTCTGCTTAGGCAAGCTTGGGATAAAGAGTTCTGCAATTTCCAACAACGCCCGGTGGTCGTTGCAAAACCCTTCTCGACGAGCTTGGAGCAGCTCTTGCAAGCGAACAGGATACCCGCTTGGCATTATACCACAGGCAGACAGCGGGTTCAACTTTTGGGCTGTTCCACCCTCATTCCCGACCCTCCCCTCAAATGCTTGCCCTCGTTCCCCAATCCCCCTTTCCCCATCTTCGAAAGGGAGAAGGAGGCATTTGCTTCCCCTCACCCGCTTGCCGGAGAGGAATCAAAGGGTGAAGGCCGCACAAACTCGCCCTCACCCTCGATTCTCTGAAAAGCCTGACTCCGATTGAAGAAAGCTTGACTCGGCCAATGGGCAGTGATATACTAAGATGTCGGTTGAACAAGGGGCTGTGGCTCAGGGGTAGAGCGCTTCCTTGGCATGGAAGAGGTCGTGGGTTCAAGTCCCACCAGCTCCACCATTTTTTTCTTCGGCGTACGACAGCGATGTTCTGGGATTCGGTGTTGGGTGGGATCAAGGTTTTTGGCCACTGGGAGACATATGCCGCCGGGATTTAGCACCACCCCATCGCGTTCGCTCCTATACTGTTGGCTACTATCCAACGAGGAAATGGGAACGCGTCAGCATGCCTCAGTATGATACTTCTGCCAGTGTCCAACGCACTAGGAACAGTGGTTTTCATCCTGACGCTCGCGCCCATCATCTTTGGGTTTTCAGGCAGTGCCTCTTGGAGCTATCCATGGGTATTACTGGCACAATCGCCGGGTACGTTTCTTCTGCTTGTTGGTATCGTAGTGATATCT
>JBMFPP010000197.1:0-5377 GCA_049969055.1 Armatimonadota bacterium
CCGTGGGTCCGGGAAGCTCGCGCCACTCAAAGTTGTTGGGATCGGCCATGCACCCATCCTGCCCAAAAACTCCTCCTAATGGAGCTTGGTACTCCACCCTCTCTATCCTCGGGCGCCTTGCTGTGTAAAATCGGGTTTCGAAGCTTACGCCCGGAGCCGCCACCAAGTTTTGCATAAGCGGATCTGTGGCCGATACAATTTTGAATGTATGTTCGCTCAAAGTGCCGGACTCCGCTTCCGCAAAAGGCTCGTGGCGAAGAGTTACGGTGCATCCATCTGAGCTTATCGCCCTGCGCGCCACCTTCCAAAGCTTGCCGCTTACCCTAGTTGCCGATTGGCTCCAGTCACCATCCGCTTCAAAGCGGAAGTGGTCTGTACTCAGCGGCTTGCTTGTTCGTATTACCACCGGTGCAGAAAGCCCCACCACCTCGCCAATGCCCGGCAGAAGCTCGAGCAAAACAGGTGCTGTGGTGTCCGTTACTTTGAAAGACCACACCCGCGGCACGGTTCCATCGGTCAGCTGGTTGCCCGCCTCATCCACCGCGGCCAACAGCTCCACAACAACAGTATCGCCGGGGCGCAGAGGCATCCCATCGGTACCCGCCGCAAACCGCAGAACCACCCGCTTGCGGTCCGAAGAAAACCCGCCGCGAACCCTCCATGTGCCAGGCGCGGCTTCTTCGCCGCAGGATGCATCAAGTTGGGGACCGGAAGCTCCGGATAGATACCAAAGCTTTATCATACAATCCTGAACCGTGCCGACTGCTTCTGAAAAGGTCAGTGTCAATGAGGCAGTGCTGGGATTCACGGCCGCCCCGTTGCCCGGCTCCACCGACAAAAGCACCGGTCTCTCCAAGTCTCTCGTTCTAAACTTGAGAACGTTTCCGGGAAGCGCCCCCTCCACAAGCTGATTTCCGTTGAGATCGGCTCCAGACAAAACCCGTAGTTCATACTCAGACCCATCCTGAATCAGCGGGGGATGGGAAACGCAAGCCGTTAAGCCGTCTTCGCTGAAAGCAACCTCTGCGCTGGAAAGCACCAACTGCCCGTTGCGCCTAAGCTCCGCCTTCACTGAGCCAGCCTGCACCGGCTCGCTGAAAATAAGCTTCAGCACCGCCTCTGCATCCACGTCCACTGCTCCGTTAACCGGGGTGGTTGCCAATATGCACGGCGGCGTCACCTCGCCCGTCCAGAACGAAAAACTCACGGGCTCCGACAAACCGTTCCCCGCCCTATCCTTCACGGCTCCAGCGTCCACCGTTACAATGTGCTGGAAGGCCGGCACAAACGGCACAGAATGCTTTAAAATCAGCACACTGCCGTCGCCGGCAACCTCAGCAGACCATGCTCCTCCCGAATTCGGAGCCACACGCACCGCTGGCGCAGTTCCACCCGGAAGCCCAACCGAACCGATGTCGATCGGCTCGGAAAACTGCAGAACGATTGGAGCGAATATATCCACACCGTGCTGGGAGGAATCCGGTATGTGGTGCACCACCCTAGGAGCATTAATATCCGGGACGTTCGGGAGAAGCGTAACAACCCATGGATTGCGTGCGTCTGGCCTATCGGATGAAGCAAGTGGATGCCCAGCCTGATCCCAGGCTTCAACCCATACCCGGCAAGTCATCGGTTCGATTCCCGCCGGAGGCGAAGGAACCGCCGTCATCACCGTACCGCCGGAGGAAAGCTCAACAGTAAAAGGGATCTCCGGGTCGCTGTGAACGGCCAAACTGCTTTGGACAACCATTTCGCTGAAAACAACCCGAATTGCCCCTCCAGGTTCCAGCATGCCACCGTCGGCAGGGGTGTGAGAGACTATCTCTGGAGCCGAAGCGTCTCCCACCGTAAACAAAACGGCGTGCGGAACCGGACCCGCGGTGAGCGGAGTCCGCGCGCTGTTGTTCTGTAGAAGGCACGGCAAAGATGGGGCTGCATTCAAAGACAGCAGGTATGTGCGGTTATCCTCGAAAGGCACGGAGTGGTAAAGGGTAAGCGTCTTTCCGTCTGGTGAAAGCTGGGGGGAGAAAGTCACCACCGCCCCGCCGCGCCCGAAAGACGGCTGTAGCGACAGCACCGCGGGATAGCCGTTCAGATCCACCGATCCGGGGAAAACGGGATTGTTAAAAACCAGCACAATCGGAGCTTCTGCAGAAACTCCCTGCTGTGCGTGGGCCGGCACCGATGCCACCAAGTTCAGCGCTCCCCAAGACGCACTAATCGACGCCAACAACACTGCAAAGCCAAAAACCCAAAACAACCTGGGGAAGCGCGGCAGGAGGAGCTTTGTTGCCATCTCGAAAAGTCCTTTCAAAGCAAGTAAGCCAAAAGTTGCTTCTTACTTCGCCGGGAATGGCAACTTCCCCTCCAATTTCAGCTAATTCCTTTCACAATGGCATCCGCCACGCGCACAGCTCTAACTGCAGGTGCAACATCGTGCACGCGCACAACCCTCGCTCCTCCGGCAATGCTCAAAACCACCGACGCCAAAGTCCCCTCTAGGCGCTCCTCCGGAGATGCTCCGCCCAACAGCATGCCTATAAACGACTTCCGGGAAACACCCACCAACACCGGTTGGCCCAACTCCGCCAGTCTGGGCAGGCCGCGCAGAAGCTGGAGGTTGTGCTCCAGCGTCTTCCCAAAACCTATGCCCGGGTCAACTAACATTCGCTCCCTGGGAACGCCCTGTCGTTCCGCGAATTCAACCTGCCTCTCCAAAAAGCTCCGCACTTCCTCCACCACATTTTCATAGCAAGGGTTCTCCTGCATTGTGGCGGGAGTGTGTATGCTGTGCATAATTACTAAAAAAGACCCTGTGTCCGCCGCAACCCTAGCTAGCTCCGGTTCAAACCGCAGTCCGCTGATATCGTTGATCATGCAGGCGCCGGCGCGCACCGCCTCACGCGCGACTACAGCCTTGTAGGTATCCACGGAGATCGGAACCGAAGAGGCCTCTGCCAGCCGTTCAATAACCGGCAGAACCCTCCTCATCTCTTCATCCGCGGGGACAGGGGTTGCGCCAGGCCTGGTCGATTCGCCGCCAACATCTATGATGTCTGCTCCCTCGGAAACCATCTCCAAAGCATGCTCAACCGCGGCATCCGTGGAGATATACCTACCGCCGTCGGAAAAGCTGTCCGGCGTTACGTTAAGAATCCCCATCACCAGCGTTCGGCTCGACCCTGTCAAAAGCCATTCAAAAGCTTCAACACGCGTCACACCATCTCCCCTTCTGCACCGGAGCTGTTCGCGCCCACAACGCGCACCTTCACGACCTGCCCTTCAAGGCTTTCAGAACACGGGAAGCAAACCCGCAGATAGGTATCGGTTAATCCCTCTGCCCATCCATCCTTAGGTCTTGCCCCCTCAACCAAAACATCCACCTGCCTGCCCACGTATCCCTCGGCGAAATCCCGCTGTAGCCTCTGCGAAACGGATATAAGCTCGTGTACACGCCTATCTTTCTCTTTCTGAGGAACTTGGTTGGGCATCTCAGCCGCCGGTGTGCCCTGGCGCGGCGAAAACGGAAACACGTGAACCTTGGCAAACCGAAGGGATTCAACAAGCTCCATAGTACGCCGGAACTGCTCCTCCGTCTCCCCAGGGAATCCAACGATAACGTCTGTGGTCACAGCCAGTTCCGGAACCGCCGACCTTACGCAGTCGAGTATCCGAATGTACTCGGCGGCCGTGTAGGGCCTGTTCATCGCGCGGAGGATATCATCATCACCGCTCTGCAGTGGCAGGTGCAGATGCCGGCAAACTCGCGGCTCGGTTCGAAGCAGTTCAACCAAAGCCTCATCCACATCTCCTGGCTCAATGGAGCTGAGCCTGATTCGCTCTATGCCTTCGATGCGCGCCAACTGCTTCAGCAGATCCGTCAGGCGCCGTCCACCGCTGTTGTAAGTCCCTATGCATATGCCAGTAACTACAACCTCTCGATAGCCTGCTTCTGCAAGGCGCTTGGCCTCCTCAAGAACATCCTGCGCAGGTCGACTGCGCGGCTTTCCACGCGTGTATGGGATAATGCAGTAGGAGCAGAAGTTATCACATCCATCCTGTACCTTAAGCAGGGCCCTCACGCGGCCGTTGTTGTACAAGAAGCCCTCTCCCAAGCGCGGATGCGGCAAAAGAATCCCCCTTTGGCCCGCGAACCGCTCGAGGATGTAATCCGCAATGCGGTCCTTCTCTCTGTTGGCAACCACCAAGTCTATCTCGGGCACGCTTTCCACAGCACTGCGGTCGGCCTCGGTGCCGCATCCGGTAACTACAATCAATGCGCGCGGGCACCTTCTGCGGATCCGCCTTATCGCATTACGGGACTTAGCCGCAGCCACCTGGGTAACACTGCAGGTGTTCACCACGCACACGTCCAGCGGCTCGTCACCTTCGGCTATGTCGAATCCGCGCTCCCACAGCTCCTCGGCGATTCGGGCGCTCTCGTATTGGTTTACTTTGCACCCCAATGTTATAAGGCCTGCACGCGGCCGCCTAACAGAAAGCCCTTCGGTCATGGCACTCGATATTGTAAGATTGCGCCGCAGGGCCGTCAAGATCTGCTGTGCCTCGCGCTCCAGAAAAACTGCTCGTGCCTAGCACCAACACCACCAAGAAGTTTTCGACGTTCAATCCACCCTTGCCGGCTTATCAAAGGGGCACGTTTCTTGCGAGATTATCCTGCGGGGCTCCGGATATGCTTATAACCGTCTGCCATCTAAGAAGCTCGGGTTTTCTCGGCGGTCCTGAAAAGCAACTGCTGGGATTTGCGCACGAACTGCAGAACCGCGGAATACGCTCCTTTATCGCCGCGTGGAATCTTCCATCAGGCGCACCAGATCTGCTCCTCAAAGCGGCTTCGTGCGGAATGCCCTGCGCCGCCCTGCCGCTTCGTTCACCTGAAGACCCCCGCATATTTACCGATGTTGCAAGGCTTCTGCGCCGCACCCAGCCCAGCATCCTCGCGGTTCACGACTACAAAGCGATCATTGCCGGATTTCCTGCCGCCAGGCTTCTTCGCATTCCGCTGGTGGCACATGCCAGGGGGTGGACCTTTCACACACGCCGTGTTCAAATCTATGAAGCACTGGAGCGTGCCCTCATGAGGTATGCTGACCACATAGTAACCGTCTCGGAAGCGATGCGCAGGGAGCTGGTTTCAACCGGTATCGACCCAAACCGGGTAACAGCAGTGCACAACTCCATAATCCCCCCTGCTAACCCTCCAAGCCCCCTTCTCCGGGCCGCCGCCAGAAAGCGCTTAGGGCTTTCTGAAAATGCGTTGGTGGTTGGATCTGTAGGGCGCCTGAGCCCCGAAAAGGGCCACAGATACCTCCTAGAAGCGGCGGCGAAGCTAAACGGCTCCGTGCCTAACTTCGTC
>JBMFPP010000198.1:0-5350 GCA_049969055.1 Armatimonadota bacterium
AGCGGGACCTTCGTACCGTCGTGCGCCAAACCGAAAAGCTCTTTCGGGACCACGGTGTAAGCGCAGCGAGTGCCGGTAAATCCGGCGGTTTTCGAAAAACTGCGGAACTCCACCGCAACCTCTTTAGCCCCTGGTATTTCGTAGATGCTGTGAGGGATATCGTCTTCTTGAATGTAGCGTTCGTAGGCAGAGTCGAAAAGGATTAGGGAGCCGTGTTCGCGCGCGTAGGCCACCCAGCCTTCCAGATCCTGCCGCGTTAGTGCAGTGCCGGTGGGGTTGTTTGGCGAGCACAGGTAGATCAGATCCACTGGCTTGTCAGGGAAGGGCGGCTTAAGCTGGTTCTCCTCCGTGCACGGGAGGTATACCACGCCCTGGAACCTGCCGCTTTCATCCAATGGACCTGTTCTGCCGGCCATTACGTTGGTATCCACATAGACGGGGTATACGGGATCAGCAACTGCTACGGTGGCTTCGGTGCTCAGGATCTCCTGGAAGTTAGCGGTGTCGCATTTGGCCCCGTCGCTTATGAAAACCTCGTCGATGCTGAGCTCGACGCCTCTGGGTTTGTAATCTCCTTCGATGATAGCTTCGCGCAGGAATGCATATCCTTGCTCAGGTGGATAGCCCTTGAAGGTTTCGTCTCTGGACATCTCATCCACGGCGGCGTGCATGGCGCGGATCACCGCCTGGGGAAGCGCCTTTGTCACGTCGCCGATGCCTAGGCGTATAACGTCTGCCCCCGGGTTTTCAGCTTTGAAGCGTTCTACCCGTTTGTTTATCTCAGAAAACAGGTATGCTCCGGGAAGTTTTAAGTAATTATCGTTTATGCGAACCATTTTCCTCCTTCTCATATAGATAGTGCAGTCCGTTTGGAACGGGCTAACTTAGGAATTCGATGAAAGAGCGGCTCTACCTTTGGTTCGGAGGGCTCGGTTTTCAATCGGCTATCCTTTGTATTCATCGCCGGCGCCGAACTGCCGCACAATGCGGGCTATCTGGCGCTTTGCGTCGTCCACTATCTCCTGATTAGCGCCGACGACTTCCCATCGAGCCAGACCGTTTTCGCTTTGGGAGATGCGGTGGCACACCTGAAGCCAATCGTCGGCAAGGCGCGTATTAGCATCTATGTCGAAAGGCACGCCGCGGCGCATAAGGGTGGCTTCCAGCTCCAAGCCGCTCTTCATCTTGGTCATAGCGCTGGCACCGATCGATTTAAAATATTCTTCCACGGCCTGTAGTGCTTCGGCTCTTTGGGAATCAGTTGGGAATTTGTAGCCCCACTCCCTTGCGCGGCATGTTTGCGCCTGTATGTTGAGCAGTTCATCGAACCGCTTTGGGTTTTCCGCCCATGCGCGGGTTACCAGAAGGGCTATGTACAGGGTGTTTTCGGTGCAGTAGGGACCGCGGCCTTCGAAGAAGAAACGCTCGTAAAAGTGCGCAGACTCCTCCACGGCTCCGAAAGCTTGGGGTGTATTTAGCATCTCCTGCTTTATTTGGGAGTGGCCGTTTCTTATCACTTGGACTGTAACCCCGCACTTGGCCATTTCGATGACGGCCAGCGGATTGGATTTTAGATCCGCGAACACCACCAGGCCTTCGCTTGGGAACCGCTCTTTTATGTAGGGCAGGACGGCGGCGTAGACGAAGCTGGATGACATGTACTGGCCGTTGCCTCTGTAGAAGTCGATGCGGTCACCGTCGCCGTCGAAAAAGGTTCCAAGGAGGTATGAGCCGGATTTGAGTGCCTCGAGCCCGGGACGAACCACGTCGGGTTTCACTGGGTTGGGGTCACCAAGCGGGAAGGTGCCGTTGGCGGTGTAGTGCATGGGGAAGAGGGAGGCGCCTGCGCGGCGGAAGGCCAGCATCATCTCGCGGCCGGTTGCTCCGTTCAGGTAGTCGTGGAGTATGGGAACGCCGGAGAGGCCTCCTTCGGCAACGCCGGCCAACTGCATGCTGTAGCCGATGTAGTCATCTATTGGATCGTAGGCTGTGATGCGGCCTTTGGCAGGGGAGGAGGGAGCACTCCTGCCCTGGATGTAGAATTCCTTTATCTTGTCAAGGCCGCCTTCCGGTCCTATCTGTTTGGCGATCGGCCTTACGTCGGGCCCTAGTATTTTGCGTCCCGTATCCCCTGCTGGATTGTGCGAGGCGCCGAACATTACGGCGGCGTATTGAGGATACTGCATTGCCGAGAAGTAGAACATGGATGCCGAGCAGGCAGTGGGCAGATACACAACGTCAAGTCCCACCCTTGTGTACTCTTCGACAGCCTGCTCCAGATATGCCGGACCCGACAGCCTTGCGTCGTGGGCTACCACCACCCCCGAAACGTTCAATACGTCTAGGAAGTAAAGCGCTTCTGCCTGCGCCAGCCGCTTGGAAAGATGCGGCGGCAGTGAAGTCGAGGGCGTACGAATATCATAAGCACGAAACATAGAGAGGTTCAGGTCTTCCATTTCCTCATGAACACGGCGTCTTTGTGTTATTTCTTTCTTCGTAAGATTTTATTCGCCGTTTGCAGTGGTAGTCCTGTGTTTGCAGTTCAACCGGAAGGGGGGTGAGGGCAAGCGTACAGCTTTGCACACTGCGAGGACCTATTCGACAACAGGTAAGCAGAGGATGCTCTTGCAACCCCTAAAAACGGGATCAGAGCCTTGAAACACAAGGTCGATGGGATTAAACTTATCTGGGTAGTATCCTCAGAGATGAGGAGCGATGCAAAAAGAAAGAAGCCCCCAAACTCTTGGTTTATGCACGTTAACAAGAAGTTTTGGCGTTCAATCAGTCCATATTGGCAAATCGTTTTGCCGGTTCAATCAGTTGTTGTTGGTTTCGGCAAAACGATTTGCAAATCGTTTTGCCGAGTTCAATTAGTTTTTGTTGGTTTCGGCAAAACGATTTGTTTGCCAAAACTTCTTGCAGGAAGTTTTGTTAGTTCGATCAGCTGGTGGCAAAACCTCTTGAAGGAGGATGGCATTGTCTCAACCCAACCCGGCGGTTGAAAATCCCCAGCCACTGCTTACGAGTGTTATCGAGAACACAATCCGACGCTTTATACCTTTCAACGTCATCATTGAGCTTACCTATAGGTGCAACCTCCGCTGTCGTCACTGCTACATCCCGGAGGAAAGGCGCCGCCGCCGAGACCTCTCCGCCGAAGAAGTGAAATCCGCGCTTGATCAGCTTTCGGAGATGGGTGCACTGTACCTCACTTTCACCGGTGGGGAGATACTGGTGCGGAAGGATTTTTTTGAGCTGGCATGGCACGCAAAGAAAAAGGGATTTGCACTGAAGCTCTTCACCAACGGTACCCTAATAGACGAGGCTACAGCCGACCGCATAGCTGAATTGAGGCCCTTTACTGTGGACATCAGCCTGTACGGCGCCAGAAGCGAAACCCACGACTCAGTCACCAATTCCCCAGGCTCTCACGAACATGCTCTTTCGGCCCTCAAGCTTCTTGCAGATAGGGGAATTCGCGTTAACGCAAAAGTTCCGTTGATGGGAATAAACTTTCCGGAGTACAAACAGCTCATCCAACAGTGTAGAGACATGGGCGCCGGCATCAAAATCGACCCCAGCATAGCCCCGATGGACGACGGATGCACCGCACCGCTTTCGCTTCGCATAAACGAAGATCAGCTTTTCCGCGTGTTCTCCGACCCTGAGGTGTGCCCCAGGGGGCATCTTCCCGCTCCTCCTTCTCAGCTTTGCGAGGCCGGGCGCAACACCATGACCATAGGCCCCACCGGAGATGTGGTGCCCTGCTTACAGCTCCCGCTGGTGGCTGGCAACATACGCACCCAGCCCTTGCGTGAGATATGGGAAAACTCCCCCGTCCTACAGCGTCTGCGCAGCCTTCAGCAGAGCGATCTGCATCAGTGCGCCAACTGCGATTTGGCAAAGTGGTGCAACCGATGTCCCGGCTTGGCGTATCTGGAAGACGGCGATTACTTGGGTTGCTCATCCCGGGCCAGGCAGGTGGCCAGTGTTAGGAAAAAAGTTGCCCAGGCCTACTGGTCGGCGCACGGACAAAACCTCGATGAACAATCTACGGAAACAAGAAGTTTTGGTGCTCAATAGGGCATTTTTTGTTTGCCCAAACTTCTTGATCGCGAGCAAACCATGCACCCAATATATCTGGATGCCCTGCACAAATCAAACCTAATCGATATCGCCGAGCGCGTACTTGCAGGCGAGCGTCTTTCATTCGCCGACGGGCTTCGTTTGCTTCGCTGTCCAAACCTAACCGCCGTTGGCGCTTTGGCGAACCTGGTCAGGGAGCGCATAAACGGCAGTGCGGCATATTGGGTTCGCAACCGGCACATCAACTACACCAACGTTTGCACCAAGCAGTGCAAGTTCTGCGGCTTCTATGCGAAGCCAGGCGGCTCAAAACCGTACGTCCTCACACCGGAGGATGTGCACCGCAAGATCTCCGAGCTTCCAGAACCCCCAACAGAAATCCACATAGTGGGCGGAGTAAATCCGTCCTTGCCCTATTCCTACTACCTGGACCTGCTGAGAGCCGCGAAAGACGCATGCCCATCGGCGCACATTAAGGCCTTCACAATGGTAGAGCTTGACCAGATTGTCCGCGTGGCAGGAGCCCCAATCCAGGACGTGCTGCACGAGTTGAAATCGGCCGGCCTAAGCTCCATGCCTGGGGGAGGAGCAGAAGTTATGTCTGAGCGGCTCCACACGCAGTTGTTCAACCGCAAGATAGGCCCAAACGAGTGGCTGAGCCTATCCAGAGAAGCACATACGGCGGGCATACCCACCAACGCTACCATTCTGTACGGGCATCTGGAAACAGACGAGGAGCGTATACAACACCTCATCCGCCTGCGGGACCTTCAGGACGAGACGGGAGGGTTCCTGGCCTTTGTGCCGCTTGCCTTCGACCCGGCGCATACCGAGCTTGCCCACCTCCCCAGACCAACCGGCTACCTGGATCTGCGGATGGTGGCCGTATCCCGCCTCATGCTCGATAACATAAAGCACATCAAGTCGTTCTGGGTAATGGTGTCTCCTGCTGTAGCACAGATTTCCCTGCGCTACGGCGCCGATGATGTTGACGGAACCGTGGTGGAGTACGAGATTACCGATATCGAGGGGAAGGGCAAAAAACAATGCCTCGCGAGGAAGCAGCTTTTGCAGCTCATACAGGAAGCCGGAAGAGTACCGGTGGAGCGGGACGCTCTGTACAATCCGCTGGGCACGCCGTTAAAAGAAGATTCACAGCCCCTCACCCGGCAAGAAGTTTTGGCAAACCAACATGGACTGATTGAACGCCAAAACTTCTTGCAAGAAGTTTTGACAAACAAATCGTTTTGCCGAAACCAACAAA
>JBMFPP010000199.1:0-3013 GCA_049969055.1 Armatimonadota bacterium
GGTCCCGCAGAGCGCCACCCCAGACGGCTTCGGCCGCTCGGAGGAGCTGGTGGAGTGCCCGGTAACAACCCGAATCATCCTCGCCGACGGAATCCCCCGCGTTGAGTTCGAAACCACCATCACAAACCGGGCGCGAGATCACCGACTGCGCGTTCTGTTCCCAACCAACCTTGCCGCAGACTCCTCCTGCGCCGAAGGTCAGTTCGACGTGCTGGAGCGCCCCATGCTTCCGCCGCAGGAGTGGGGGCCGGAAGCCTCGCCGAGCTACCCACAGCTTTCTTGGTGCGACGTAAGCGACGGCGGCGTTGGATTGGCCGTGCTGAACCAAGGCCTCCCGGAGTATCAGCTGTACGCCTGCCAAGAGCGAACTTTGGCGCTGACGCTACTGCGATGTGTGGGGCGCCTCTCGGGCGGCGGCGATGCCCCGGGGGCAGAACCCACACCAGAAGCTCAATGCTTGGGCACCTATACATTCAGATATGCAGTTGCTCCCCACCGCGGATTCTGGATCGACAGCTTGATATGGCGCCAGGCACATGCTTTCACAACCCCGCTTCGAGCCGTTCAGGTGGAAAACCAAGACGGCCCTCTTCCCTGCGCTGCATCCTTCATACAACTTGAGCCCCCGGAATTGGTGCTTTCGGCCGTTAAGCGCGCTGAAGAAGACAACCGCTTGGTTCTTCGCTTCTTCAACATCTCGCACGAGGCCGTAAGCGGCTCTGTAACAGTGCGCTCAATGCGAAAGGCTTGGTTGGCCAACCTAAACGAAGAGCAGATGGAAGAGCTTCCGGTGGCGGATGAAACAGTTGTGCTGGACGTGCGGCCGAAACAAATCGTTACACTTTTGGTATTGCTGGAGGGTTCACAATGAGCCGAGTGCGAACCAGTGCCGAAAGCGGCTACATAGGATACTTGGCCATGGTTTTGGCCGCGGCTGTTGTGCTGGTTATAGCGGCTTTCCTTTGGGGGCACAGAGAGCGCCGCACTGCCGCAGGCCCTGAACCCCAGCCGCAGACAATCCCCGGGCAGGCGGTTCAAAGAGGCCACGACGTGGAGTGCATGAACAACCTCCGCTCGATCCGACAGGCTATCGAAATGTCGAAAATCACGGATGAGCGCCTGCCGTCGAGTTTGCAGGAACTTTCCTCCGCCGGTATAACAGCCGATATGACCAGATGCCCGGTCAGCGGACAGCCGTACCGGTATGATCCTGCATCCGGAAACGTGTGGTGCATTACACCCGGACATCAGAACTACTGAGGTTAGCCGAGGGCAATGTTTAGAAAAGTATTGATTGCATGCCGAGGAGAAATCGCCATCCGCATACAGCGGGCCTGCCGCGAGCTTGGTATTCCCACCGTGGCTGTGTACTCTCAGGCCGATAAAACCTCTCTGCACGTTAAACTGGCGGATCAAGCCGTGTGCATAGGGCCGCCGCCGAGCAAAGACAGCTATTTGAACATGTCCAACATACTTGCGGCCGCTGTGAATACCGGCGCCGATGCCGTGCACCCGGGCATCGGATTTCTGGCGGAAAACCCTTCTTTCGCGGAAGCATGCCGGGCTTGCAACATCTGCTTTATCGGTCCTTCGCCGGAAGCAATGGATGCCGTTGGCGACAAGGCCCTTGCAAGACAAATAGCCAAGGAGGCGGGACTGCCGGTCATCCCCGGCTCCGAAGGCGCCGTATCCAACGACATGGAAGCCATAAGAACTGCCCGTGCAATCGGTTACCCGGTTGCCGTTAAAGCTTCCGCAGGAGGCGGCGGGAAGGGTATTCGCATAGTAAGCAAGGAAGAAGACCTTATAGACGTGCTGGATATGGCGCGAAATGAGGCCAAAGCCGCCTTTGGCAGTCCGGAAATTTACATAGAAAAGTACATCCAGTCGCCTCGCCATATCGAGGTTCAAATCCTAGCAGATGAACACGGGAACGTAGTTCACCTTGGTGAGCGGGATTGCTCTATACAAAGCCGCCACCAAAAGCTTCTGGAGGAAGCTCCGTCGCCTGCTCTCACCCCGCAGATCCGCGAGAAAATCACCGAGGCGGCTGTGTGTTTGGTGCGGAAAGTCGGTTACACAAACGCCGGTACCGTGGAGTTCCTTCTCGATGAGGAAGGAAACTTCTACTTTATGGAGATGAACGCCAGACTCCAGATAGAACACCCCGTAACCGAAGCCTTAACCGGCATCGATCTGGTGAAACAGCAGATAGCCATAGCGGCCGGTGAACCACTGCCGTTCACTCAAAGCGAAATAACTATCCACGGCCATGCAATAGAATGCCGAATCAACGCATCGGACCCGGAAAAGGGGTTTGCACCACAGGCGGGGAAAGTGGACGGCTTGGTGCTTCCCGGCGGCTTCGGTGTGAGGGTTGATACCCACCTCTATCCCGGTTACGAGGTGCCGTGTTTCTACGATTCTCTTTTGGCAAAAGTGATCAGCTGGGGCCAAGATAGGAATGAGGCCATCGCTCGCATGATAAGAAGCCTCCGCGAGTTCGATACCGGCTCTTTGAAAACCACCATCCCGTTCCACCTCAAGGTCCTTCAGCATCCGGCTTTCATAAGCGGCGATGTTCGCATCGACTTCTTAAGCAAATACTTCGGAATGTCTTAACGCATAGGGTAAACTCCATGAGCCCAAGGCGGCTTGCCAGAGAACTGGCTCTCAAACTGCTGTTCCAGGTTGACGTCGGGCATATACCGCTGGCGGAGGTTCTGGCCCACTACCGCGAAGACAATCCAGACCTTCCGGAAGCCGCACTGGATTACGCCGAACAGTTAGTGAGGGGAGTCGCACGCCACATAGGAGAGATCGACAAAATCCTGGAAAACTTGGCGGAGGATTGGAGTCTGGAACGATTGGCAAGCGTAGACCGCAACATTCTCAGAATAGCCACCTACGAACTTTTGTACGAGACGACCGTGCCGGTGAGCGCCGCTATAAACGAGGCGGTGGAGCTGGCAAAAACCTACAGCACTGCCGAGTCCGGACGGTTTG
This sequence comes from Armatimonadota bacterium, assembly GCA_049969055.1. Classification (GTDB taxonomy): domain Bacteria; phylum Armatimonadota; class DTGP01; order DTGP01; family JBMFPP01; genus JBMFPP01. The sequence goes on from JBMFPP010000199.1 coordinate 3,007, forward strand.
TCAATGG
>JBMFPP010000199.1:3023-5345 GCA_049969055.1 Armatimonadota bacterium
CAATGGCATTCTGGGAAGCGTTGCCAAGCAGTACCGTCCGACCGATGACACGGCGGCGCCGCACGGTGGGTCAACCTCGAAAGAGGGGTGAAAGCTCTTGGCAAACAAAAACACTTCGTCACCATCCCAAAATACCTTCTTGGAAAAATGGTTCAGCATTTCGGCATCCAACAGCACGGCGCGCATCGAGGTGGTTGCCGGCCTCACCACTTTTATGACCATGTCTTACATAATCTTCGTTAACCCGTTGATCCTCGGAACGGTAAGGGATTCGGCCGGAAACACCCTTCCCAAAGACGCGCTTATGACGGCCACATGCCTAACAGCCGGCGTGATGAGCATCCTGATGGGTGTTTTCACCAACTATCCGTTTGCGCTTGCCGCCGGGATGGGCCTCAACGCCGTGGTTGCCCACGAACTGGTTGGGCTTCACGGCCTAACCTGGCCCGGAGCCATGGGCATTATCTTCATGGAAGGGTGCGTCATCACAATTTTGGTGGTGGCTGGTGTTCGAGAGGCTGTTATGGATGCTATCCCGCTCAGTTTGAAGCGCGCCGTGGGCGCCGGCATAGGCTTATTCATCGCGTTCATCGGATTCAGGCAGGCCGGCATCGTAAGCATTACCGAGGAGGGTCTCGCGCTAGGAGAAATGCGCGGCATTCCTATTGCTGTTGCTTTACTCGGCTTGCTTCTTACAGCTTGGCTGGTAGCGAAAGGCATTCGCGCCGGTCTGCTTTTGGGAATAATCATCTCCACCGCCGTTGCGTTAACAGCCAACGCCGCATCCGGCGGCAAGGCCGGCTTTGCGCCGGGAACTGCTGTTATGCCCAGTCACTTCTTCGCTGTGCCCAAGCTCGACACTATAGGTCTCTTTGATTTCAGCGCCTTTGCTGTTATGGGAATTCTGCCGGCCGCGCTGGTCACTTTCTGCATAATGCTGTCCGACTTTTTCGATACCATTGGAACGGTGGTGGCCGTGGGAGAGCAGGCCGGTTTTCTTCAGCCGGACGGCTCTTTGCCGCGCACAAAGCGCGTGCTGTTGATCGACTCTTTAGCCGCAGTTGCAGGGGGAATTACAGGCTCCAGCTCGGCCACTACTTACATAGAAAGCGCATCCGGCGTTGCGGCAGGCGGGCGCACCGGCCTAACTGCAGTTGTTGTTGGCCTGTGCTTCCTTGCGGCCATTGTTCTTAATCCGCTGGCCGGGGTGGTTCCAACGCAGGCAGTTGCTCCCGCTCTAATCGTTGTGGGCTTCCTCATGATGATGTCCGCCAAGGATATCCCGTTCGAGCGCATCGATGAAGGACTGCCGGCATTTCTAACCATGCTTCTTATGCCCTTTACCAACAGCATAACCAACGGAATAGCCGCCGGTTTTCTCCTTTATACAGCGGTGCAAGTCCTTCTGGGGCGTTGGCGGCAGGTTCGAGCGCCAATGTACATAGTGTGCATCGGCTTCCTGGTGTATTTCATCCGCCCGGTGCTGGAGTATTGGATAAAATAGCCGCCGCTTGTTTTGCAACTTTGGGTTTGCTCTCAACTTTAACAGGCTTCAGGGCAGTACAGACAGCGGTTACGGCCAAATCGAGAAGTTTTGACGTTCAATTAGTCCTTGTTTGTTTGTCAAAACTTCTTGTTCGGTGATAGACGCTTCCATACAACACCGCTTACTGCTGTGCCGGAGGCATCGGTCTCAATTTCTTCCGGTACCGCCTGGCCGCCAGGCGACGGAGAAAACCTCACAGCCGCCTTTGGTGCGGGGTTAGCGTCCACATCTGTCACCGACGCCGTGATTCGAAACCGCAGGGGGACCATAGGATCCGGCAGTGCTTTCGCATGATGCGGGCACGCCGGCGGTTACCACAACTTCCGCCTTTGCGATCGAACCGCCCAGCCGCGCAATCACGCTTCCCCTGCCGGCCCTTACCCCGGTGAACTCCCCGCCTTGATCAACAAACCCCACTCCTCCATCCACGCCCCAAAGCACTTCCTCCGGGCGAACCGCCGTTGAATTTCCCGAGGAATCCACAGCGCTCACCGAGAACCGCACGCTGGTTCCGGAAGCCACTTCCGCCGTCGGGGGATCAAGGGAAAGGGTCAACGGTGCAAGTGCGGTCTCATCCTGAGCGAAGACGGCCAGCACATTCGTCACGGGCCTTTGCTTTCCGTCGGACGGGCTGTTCAGCACCATTCCATGCACCGCAAGGGTTGTCGAACCGCCGCCGTCCAAATTCACTGCCGTAGCCGCTTCCAGCCTCACCATCAAATCCGCGGCTTCTTTCAGCGACATCCCGGACGAAATGCTTTGGCGCCCGTCCACGG
>JBMFPP010000200.1:0-5342 GCA_049969055.1 Armatimonadota bacterium
GGGTCTCTTGTGAAAAATTTTCAGCCCACAGCCGGCCGGCTTGGCAGATTAAAGCCTCGGCGGCTGTACTTATTCAGGCAGTTTGGATGTGCAAGGGGGCACTAAACAGCGTCGTCCCTAGGCGAGTATTCTCTGAAGGTGAAAACCAACGCGGCAAGCACTACAGCCGCGACGGTTACGGCGAACAGCACCCAACCTGCGGTGTGCGGCGTTATACTCCCCGGCGGTCTTAAACTCTGTAGAATTTCTGCAAGGTCGCTTCCCCCGATTGGCGTAGAAGAATGCGGTGCCAACACCTTAAGGTATGTGATTATTGAGATTTTTCGGAAGCTTCCCGGCAGGTTCGACACGGTATTTTCCCATCCGAAGGCAAAGTAGATCGCGTACATTATCGCCTTGCGCAGAAGAGTACCCAGAAGAAGCGCCAGGCTTCCATAAGCAAAAGCCCCAATAAGGAGAACTCCCAGATCTCGCATCAAAGGTGCGCCGGCCAAATTCCGCGGCCCGAAGCAAACCGCCGCAAGTGCAAAAGCGGAAAGGCATGTAATCAGTGCGGCAGGCACCAGCATCCCCAGAAAGCGAGCCAGAAGTATCCGTGCACGCGGCACCGGGCGAGTTAGCAGATAAACAATACTCTTCCGCTCCATCTCATGAGAGACAACCGAGGTTCCAGCAAGCATGGACATGATTATCAGTATGAATCCGAAAATCAGTCCAAGCGCAAGCGCGTCGTAAGCAAGGTTGGGGTTAAAGGCACTATCGTTGCTGCCGTACTTCCAAAGAACCGCCAGCAAAGACGGCAGAAGCACCACCGCAACCGCCACTGCGAGGCGCTTTGCGCTTAGGTACTCTCTCAAGGCAGTTTGGAACAGGATTAGGTCGCTCACGGTTTCACCTCGCGCAGAAGCAGTTTTGCAAACGGCAGGCGGTTATCCCTCTGTTAAGTAGCGGAAGACCGCCTCCAGGTTGTTGTCCAGAGATTCAAACGCGGTTATTTCAAAACCTCCCTGCAGTACAACATCCGGAAGCTGAGAGTAGAAAGCTTCGGGGTTCTTGGTTTCCACTTCTACCCTATTCGGACTGCCGTCCGAAAAGCGGGCGCTAACCACATGGGGAAGGCGCATTAACTCAGCGGCCAAAAGCCTGGGTTCGCTCGTTTCTATCTGCACCCTGTGGGGGTGCTTATCAATGAGCGAACGGATGTGGTACACATCACCGCTGGCTAAAAGCCTCCCCCGGTAGAGCAATAAGATGTTGCTGGTCATCTGCTCAACTTCATGAAGAATGTGGCTGGAAATAACTATGCACTTGCCCTGCTGAGCAAGACTGCAGATCAAGTTTGTCATATCGCGCCTGCCGATAGGGTCAAGCCCGCTGAGGGGTTCGTCAAGGATTAGAACGTCCGGATCGTGAACAATTGCCTGCGCCAATTTTATGCGCTGTTTCATGCCCTTTGAGTAACCGCCTATAACGCGGTCGGCGGCGGCTTCCATTCCCACCATCGAGACAGCTTCATCCACCTTCTTTCGAAGAAGGCCGCCTTTGAGACCGCTGACCGCGGCCATTGCGGTGACGAACTCGCGGCCGGTCATGCTTTCGTAGAGGCCGTCGATTTCCGGGCAGTAGCCAAGGCGCCTGTATACTCTGGTGTTGGCAAAAGGGCGCTCGCCGAAAACAAACACAGAGCCTGTGGTTGGTCGCAGAATGCCCGTTATCAACTTAATAAGGGTGGATTTGCCGGCGCCGTTCGGACCCAGAAGCGCTGTAAGGCCGGGAGGCAAATCGGCAGTGATATCGTTTATGCCGATTACCTGCCCGTACCACCTAGATGCATTCCGAAGGCTGATCAATCTCGAACAACCTCCACAGCTTGGATGTGGGATGCGGCCAGCATTATCCCCAAAGCGCAGAGGGCGGCGGCAACCGCTACCATCGGAAGGAGTTCGGGCCTTGGAAGCGGCTCTCCCCATATCCTCAGGGGCTGTCCCAAGAAGGACGGCTGGGCGTTGTAAATGTGCTGTCCGATGCCGCTGAGCACGCCGGAAATCGATAGATGCATAATCGTGGCGGCAACCTCTTGACCACTGCGGGCCACCACAATATTGGACGCGATTTGGGAAACTATCGAAAGAACTATGTACAGCGCCCCATACACGGCGGTGGCTATCGTTGGGCTTTTCGATCTAGCGGAGACGCCGACGGCAACGCTTGAGTGAACAACAGCAGGAAGCAGTGAAGCCGCTGTTATGCGGACCAGAATGCCGAACGCCTCCTTGGAGAATCCCTGGTCGTAAAAGGTTCCCAGGCAGAAAAGGTACAAAGCCAAAGCTGGAATCAGGCTCATTCCGAAAAGGATGAAGAAAACAGCGGCGAGTTTGCCAATGAGATAGTCCAGCTTGGTTATGGGTTTTGCCAGCAGTATCTGGAGGGCGTTTGCTCGGTTGTCTCTAGAGATACTGGAAGCGCCGATGAGGAGGGTGACTAGGAAGAGCCAAAACAGCGATCCGGAGTACCCGGAGTAGAAGTAGCTTGCGAACGGCCGCTCTCCGATAATCTCCGGAGGGATAAAACTGCGCATGTAAAGCTGAACCCCCGGGATTAAATACGCGAAAACCACAAGAAGCCCCAGAAGCCAAACGTTCCTAAACACCAGCTTGATTTCATTCCGCGTAATAACCCACCAGCGTAGCCTTCTGGTGAGCAGAGGGCCTTCATAACCGCGGTAGCTCAAGTCGGCTATAAGGCCTTTAGGTTGGGCTTCGTTCGGTAGGTTCAACTTACAGCCTCCAGAAACACTTCTTCCAAAGTGCGCTTTGTGGGGCGGAAGCCGCGCATTTGCGCCCCGGAGCTTTTGGCGGCCCGGAAAAGCACAGTGCCGATGGAATCCGAACCAGCCGGGAAGGATATGCGGTACGAAGAGCCGGAGGAGTAAACCACTGCGGCTCCGGCTTTCGAAACCTCTGCGATGAAGGCGGGGCATGGCTCGCGAAGCTCCACATCTACCAGTGTATGCGAGGTATTTTTCAGCTCTGCGATACTGCCCTGCGCCCTCAAGCTACCGTCTTTCAGCACCAAAACATGGTCGCAGGTGCGCTCTATATCCGGTAGAAGGTGGGATGATACCACCACGTTTACTCCCTTGCCGTGCGAGATATCTTTTATTAGGTTAAGCATTTCCTCGCGGCCTTCTGGGTCGAGGCCGTTGGTGGGTTCGTCGAGGAACAGGAGGGAGGGACCGTGCACCAGCGCCTGCGCCAGCTTCAGGCGCTGTTTGGCACCTGTGGAATAGGTTTCCACTTTGCGGTAACGCACTTCGCCGAGGCCGCAGTATTCCAAAACTTCGTGGGCGCGCCTCAATGCGTGCGAGGACGGCATTCCCGCCAGCTCGCCGGCGTACGCCGTTAAAGATACGGCGTTCATGCCGGGGATGTGGCAGTCCACCTCGGGCATAAGCCCCACCCGCTGGCGTATCTTCAGGCTCTCGGTGCGTATGTCAAACCCCAGCACCGACCCACCGCCCGAAACCGGCTTGAGAAAACCCAGCAGTGCCTTAATGAGGGTTGTTTTTCCCGCACCGTTTGGCCCTAAAAGCCCTGTGCACCCATCCGGAATCTCCACGGTGAGGCCTGAAATTGCCGTTCTCGATCCATATGCAAGCGTAAGGTTGTGTACCTCGGCAACCGCCATGATTTAGACCCTTTTTGCATGCATCGATTCTGTATGGAAGTGACAGCAGAATACCACCAAGACGGTTTGACGTTCTATAAACCCCGTTTGTTTGTCAAACCGCCTTGAAAGCCGCACAGCAAAACGTGCTTTGGCATCGGGGTGCGCAGACTTCACCTTCGACCCCAAAAGCGGGATCTCCTGCAAGACGGTTTGACGTTCAATTAAACTCTGTTTGCTTGTCAAACCGTCTTGCTCACTCAAAAAGCGGGAGGTGCGCCGACATGAGGCGCAGTAGCGGATTTTCCGGCGGCAGGATGGGCTTAAGGTGGAAAAGAGCAGGGCTGGTGCGCAGCCCTGCTCCGTTCCTTCACAAGGTACTGCTAATTCCAACCGCAAAGCGCAGAATTCTCACGGCATCCGGCACGTCGATGCGGCCGTTTTTGTTCAGGTCTCCGGCCAGCATCTGCTCCGGTGTAGGAGTGCCCATATTCACAGCAAAGCGCAGGGCGATAACCGCATCGGCCACTTTCACCAGCTTGTCGTTGTTCAAATCCCCAAACGTTACTGTGGCCTCCAGAACAGCTGTTAAATTCGTGTCGGCCAGCAGTTCGACGGTTGTGGAGGGCAAGCTTACGTTTGCCACGTTGCTGGTATCACCCTCCCAGCGGACGAAGCGGTACCCAAGCGGCACATCGGCCGTGATGTTAACAACCGTGCCGTCCGGGTATGAGCCGGAGCCGCCCCCGTTGTTAACCTTCAGGGTATATAGGCCTCCGCCTGCGGCTGGATTGCGCACAACAGCCGCTGTTGCATCTGATAAGCCGTAGACTAAGTACTTGCCGTCTGCAGAGAAAGCCACACTGTTTACAGGGAACTCCAACTCGAAGCTCTGCCGGAGTTTGCCGTCAGGAACACGCCAAAGCTTGATCGTTTTGTCACTGCTTGCGGATGCAATTGTTTTCCCATCGGGCGAGAAAGCAACCGATCTGACCGCACCGGTATGTCCGGAGAATTTCGCAAGAAGCTTGCCTTCGGAAACCTGCCAAAGTCTAACCTCGCTTCCGCAGGCAGAAGCGGCCATCTGACCATCAGGTGACAGCGCGACGGAATTAACGTCTATGCTGTGCCCGGTAAGAGTGGTCAGCAGTTGGCCGTCGGCGACTCTCCAGATTTTAGCGGTATTGTCCGCACTGCCAGTTGCCAGGGTCTTCCCGTCCAAGGAGAAAGCAACGCAGGTAACCGCATCGGTGTGGCCGCTTAGGTTGAACAGAAGCTCTGTCTTCCACCAAAGCTTGGCTGTTTTGTCGCTGCTGCCAGAGGCTAAGGTCTTTGAATCGCTTGAGAAAGCAACAGAGTTAACCGGGCCAGCATGCCCCGTAAGCGTGCTCAGCAGTTGGCCGTCGGCGGCCGACCACAGTTTAACCGTTTTGTCTGCACTGCCGGAAGCCACCGTTTGCCCGTCGGGCGAGAAGGCTACAGAATACACAGATCCGGTATGCCCGCTTAAGACAGCGAACTGCCCGCCCTGCAGTTTCCACAGCCTAACGGTTCTATCGCTACTGCCGGAAGCAAGGGTTTGTCCGTCAGAAGAAAGCTCGGCGGAATTTACCCCTTCTGTATGCCCGGTGATAGTGGCAATCAGCTGACCTTTCGAAACCCTCCAAAGCTTGACG
>JBMFPP010000201.1:0-5333 GCA_049969055.1 Armatimonadota bacterium
CGGCTCTATACTACCGCTCATTTAGATGCCGTCAGGCGACAGCTTAGAAGCTGGTGCGGCTCAAACAGTGTGAATGCATTTCTTGGGTCGTTCGGCAAGGCAAATGAAGGTTTTATGTTGATAACCGCTCCAGCTTTTGGAAGAAGGCCTGTTTTCGTGTTTCTGGGGACGGCGAGCTCGAAGATGTACCCGCTACTGCTCTTTCCTACGGACACTTTTAGGTCCGAAGCTTTCACTTTCTCCCTGTTCCAATACACGTCTCCATGCGGCTCCGAAGAGAACCTCTCCCAATCGAATACAGCCACATCAATTCTGGGGGATGTTTCTCCATTCGACGGCGGCGCCACGTTGATTCTGTAGTTGTCGCTTCCAGCGAACCAGCCGTTGTTGGCGGCATCTATATCCAACCGAAGCTCGACGAGTTGGTTCGTCTGCGCCGCAAAGTATAGGTATTCTTCGTCCCATGCCGCAAAGGTGCGGACAGCTAAGCCGCGGCCGGAGCCTTCTGCAAACGCAGGCCATTCCCCTTGGGACATGGTTCCATCTATGGCTGGCGTGGCTTTCCGCAGGAGTGGAAAAACACGGTAAAGCGGATACAGGTCCTTGCCGTCTGGTATCCCGTCTCGGTCGGAATCGGGACTGCGCGGATTTGGCTTCACAATTGGGCCCAGCATCTGCTCGTCCAGGCCTTTCCACACTCCGGATGTGGCGGCCATCTCGTCCAAATCGCTCAGGCCGTCGCCGTCTGTGTCTGGGGAGGCTGGGTCACTGCCGAAGCTTTCCTCATCCAAAGCCACATCCGCACGGTCCGGCAGGCCGTCGCTGTCTGTATCGCGGGCCACCACAAGCCTGCCCCAACGCAGGCCACCCCACTTCCACCGGGGCCAGGTGCGCAGGATAAAAGCGTTCACGTCGAAGTGTTCTCCGAACACACCCACCGGCTCTTTCGGGGTTGGATGGTTGAACGGGTACTCCGGATAGCCCGACGCATGGAAAAGAGCATCGAGCTGATGGTGGTACTCATGCAGGACCACCCATGTGATATCTGCATTGTGGTGGAAGTGGATCCAGCTGTGCGGAGTGTTTTTATATCTCCACGGAGCGTCGGTTCCGTAGGTAAGACCGCCGAAGGCTTGCCCGCGGTACAGTGTGCGCCTCTTGGCCGGATCGGCGTATTCATCCCATCCGTACAGGAAGATAACGCCGGTGTAGTCCTCCACCTTCTTGTTCAAAAGCTTGACAGCCTCCTCGAAATCCTTCTCGAAAACCGCTTCTACCTCCTCATCTTTGGCTGAGAAGGGGCGGTTCAGGAAGGCGTAATCGAAAGCTAAATCGAGGCACCCGCGGGAATTTCGCCAGAAGAAACCGCGTACTTCAGCCATGTGGCTCCGAATTTGCGCGATATCGGATGCGGATAGGTTCTGCGGCAGGCTTGCCGGTGGTTTTTGAGAATCTCGGTAGGTGATCGGCGTGTATATAACCACCAAGACCGGCAGGCGGACAAACTGAGTGCGCCCTGGACCGGGTGTTGTTGCCGCCGAGGCTATTCCCCAGGCGCCGGAAGGCATTTCCACGAGGAATACATAGCGCGTGGATGGACTGAGGCCGGACACCGTAATCCTGTGGTATTTAGCCGGCTTTTTCTCCACAATGCGGTTTTGCTTGGCTTGGTCCCTCAGCTCCTCCAGCAGAGGCGGCGGCAGCATCCCGTCGGTTTCGTAAACGCCGAACCATACGGTTCCTGCCTCTGCGGTTTGGGTTTCCCAAACCAGCGTTACAGAGCGCGGCGCTGCTGCCGCCACCTTTATCTGGAGCTCAGCCGCGGCCGACGCACCTTGGACATAAGCCCCGGCGGTCAGCACAAGCAATGCGGCAGTGCTCAAGAGAACAGCCGCACCAACCGCTTTCCGCCCTCGGCCTTCTGGAGCAGAAGCCGGCATTACCAACCCCTCACCGACAGCAGTTCCGACTCCGGCATAGTGCGGACATCCAGGCCGGGCATGGGCTCTCCGAGGCCTTCGGATATTTCGGCCAGTATATCTGGGCGGTCGTAGTAAGTTACGGCGTCCACAATAGCCTTTGCGCGCTTGTACGGGTCCGACGATTTGAAGATGCCGGAACCAACAAACACCGCTTCCGCGCCGAGCTGCATCATCAAAGCGGCATCTGCGGGTGTGGCAATACCGCCGGCCGAGAAGTTGGGCACAGGAAGTTTGCCGGTTTCGTGGACTTCAAGCACCAGCTCATAAGGAGCGCCCAGAGCTTTAGCTTCAGCCATCAGCTCATCGCGGCGCAGGCTCTGCAGGCGCCGTATGCCGCTCATAACCGCGCGCATGTGGCGCACAGCCTCCACAATGTTGCCGGTGCCGGCCTCGCCCTTGGTCCGAATCATTGCCGCGCCCTCTGCGATGCGGCGCAGAGCCTCTCCAAGATCGCGGCACCCGCACACGAACGGCACCTTGAACTGGTGCTTATCTATGTGATTCTGCTCGTCCGCCGGGGTGAGAACCTCGCTTTCGTCGATGTAATCCACCCCTAAAGCTTCGAGGATTTGGGCCTCCACAAAGTGACCGATCCTCACTTTTGCCATTACCGGAATAGTTACAGCGTTCATTATTTCCTTAATTTTAGCCGGGTCGGCCATTCTAGCCACGCCGCCCTGAGCGCGGATGTCTGCTGGAACGCGTTCCAGCGCCATAACCGCCACCGCGCCGGCTTCCTCGGCGATGCGCGCCTGCTCTGCGTTGGTTACGTCCATTATCACACCGCCGCGCAGCATCTCTGCCAAGCCGACCTTAGTCCTCCAAGTGGATTTCTCGATCATAAAGCACCTCCTAAGTGGAAATAAGTATTTGCAAGTTCAAGATGTTCCGGAGGCGCCGGAGCGCCCACCGAAAGCCGCGATTGGATTATACTCAAAATCTGCAGATCAGATAACTTTCCTGCGGCCTGCTATAGCTTGGATGAGCGTGGCTTGGTCCGCGTAGTCCATATCTCCGCCTATGGGAAGACCGTGGGCCACTTGGGTTACTTCCGGGACAATGGGACGCAGCAGCCCAGCAAGGTACATGGCCGTGGCATCCCCTTCAACGGTAGGGTTGAAAGCCAGGATAACCTCTTTAACCGTGCCGCTTTTCAGGCGTTCAAGAAGCTCGCGGATTTTCAGCTGTTCCGGACCAACGCCTTCCATTGGGGCAATCACGCCGTGCAGAACGTGGTAAAGCCCGCGGAAGTGCCCTGTTTTCTCTATCGCGATAAGATCGCGTACTTCTGCAACTATGCAGATTACGCTTCGTTCGCGCCGCGGGTCACTGCATATTTCGCACAGTTCGCGATCGGTAAAGTTGAAGCACTCGCGGCAGAGGCGGATGCTGTCCTTAACCTGAACGATAGCATCGGCCAGCATTTGGGCCTCTTCGCGAGGTATGCTCAACAGATGAAACGCCAGCCTTTGGGCCGATTTTGGGCCGATGCCGGGAAGCTTTTCAAGCTCTCCTATAAGGCGTGCAAGAGGCTTGGCGTAGTACAAAGATTTTCACCTCAGAACAGGCCGGGCATTCCTGACATGCCCGCCGCCTCCATCATTTTTTCTTCCCTTATTGCCGAGGCTTGTTCCAGAGCTTCTTTCACCGCCGCAAGAACAAGGTCCTCCAGCATTTCAACGTCGTCTGGATCAACCGCCTCCGGGGATATTTTGATGGAAAGCACCTCCCCGGCCGCGTTAGCAGTAACTTTCACCATGCCGCCGCCGGATGAGGCCTCCACCGGAGTGTTTTTAAGCTCATCCTGCACCTGCTGTACTTGGCGCATGGCTTTTTCCACTTCTTTCATCAGCTTGCCGATGTTTGTGGGTTTTCCCATTCCCCCAAAACCTTTAGCCATTCTTCTTGTTCCCTTCCTCGAAAACGATGTCGCCGTCAAACAGTTCTGCCAACTGCGGAAGCTCTGGATCCATCTCCTCGGGTTTGGGTTGAACGACCGCTTCTGCCTCGGCCTCCGCCAGGTCCGGTATATCCCAAGGCGCCGGGGTGTCCGGCTCGGCTTCAGGCGGCGGTACCAGAGCGCCTGCCGCTGTTTCTTCGTTAAAACATTGACCAACCGGCTGTGCGAAACCAACCTCTGCTTCCACAAAGCGCAGGGTTAGGGGCACACCGAATAAGCCGCGTACGGCATCTTCTATCTGTTTTCGATTCTGCTCTCGACTGAGCAGACTAAAGGCCGATTTAACGGCGCCGATTTTCAACACTTGCCCGTTTAACGCCAGCGGCCGTGTTCGCTCCAGCATGGGGTGTAGTGATTTAGAGTTTTGCTTTACCAGCTCCTGCACCTCGTGCCACCTTGCAAGCACATCTTCCAAGGAGATCCTTTGGTGCGGTCGTGTGGCGGTCTGAAGCGGTTTTTCCGCGGGTTTTGCCTGCTCGATTGGATGCTGAGGCTCGTTTGGTTTTTGGGGTGATACTGCGCTCTGCTGAACCCGCGCGGCTGACAGCGCCGCCGGCTGTTCCTGGCCGTGTGCGTCGAGTTCATAAGCCAGCTTCAACAGCGTGAGCTCCAAAAGCAGGCGGTGGTCGGTGCTCCATTTAAGCTGTGATTCAACAGACTGCAAAACCTCTGCTGAACGCAGAAGGAATTTGGGCGGCATTTTCTGGGCCTGTTCTCTGTATTGAGCGGCAAGCTCGGGGCCGAAGCGCTCCAGAGCGTGTTCGTAGGCGGCAACTGTAAGCATAAGGTCGCGAAAATGGCCGCTTAGTGCTGTAAGCAAACGCCTGGGTTCTTTTCCTTCGCTTACGAGCCTGTCGATAGTGAGGAAAACCTCCCCGGGGTTTTTACTAGCTACGGCGTCCGCCAGTGCGAAAAGCGCTGGGTACTCCACCGAGCCCAAAATAGCATTCACCTCTTGGGCGGATATTTCTTCGTCGGCGCTGTAAGCGGCAACCTGCTCCAAAAGAGAGAGGGAATCCCGCCAACTGCCGTTGGCGGCGCGGGCTATAACCCAAAGCGCCTCCTCGGACATTTTAATCCCCTCGGCGGATGCAATCCGGCGCAGGTTCTGCATCAGGTCCTGAACCGTGGCTGTGCGGAAATCGAACCGCTGACAGCGCGAAACGATAGTCTTCGGCACCCGGTGCGCTTCAGTGGTGGCGAGAATGAAGTAAACATGCGGAGGAGGCTCTTCCAGCGTTTTGAGCAGTGCGTTGAAGGCATCGGCGGAGAGCTGATGCACCTCATCGATTATGTAGCACTTATACCGCTCTTGGGTGGGGGCGTAGCGAACCTGTTCCCTCAGCTCTTTGATATCGTCTATGCCGCGGTTGGAGGCGGCGTCTATCTCG
>JBMFPP010000202.1:0-5331 GCA_049969055.1 Armatimonadota bacterium
CTTCGTCTTCCAGAATTATCGCGTCGACGGGGCAGTTCTGGGCCGCCTCGAGAATGGTTTGCTCGTCGGCGGCGTTGGGGTCAACCACGTAGCTCTTTTCTTCCTCGTCCAAATCGAAAACGCCGGGTGCGTTGGTTACGCAAAGTCCTTCTCCGATGCAAGCATCTCTATCTATACGGATCTTCACTAGAACCTCCTGTTACAGCTCCTCGTGCGGTTGGTCGCAGTCGTTGGTGACGAACCGCAAGAGGTGATGGTTCACCGCTCAAAAGCGGGAAATTATTCATTGGGGCGCCGCCCGTGTCATTTTAGCAGAACAATCTTTTGCATGCAACATGCATGCAAAGCGGCAACGGATTCTCTTATGCGGCTTACACGGGCAAGGGGGAATATGTGCTCTTTCATCAAGGGACTTTGTGACGAAAGTATTAAAGGCGCGTTTTTAAATGTGGCATGGAAAGCTTTTGGGCGGTCTGCAGTTGCGGCCGCCGCAGCCGCGTGTGGAACTTTAACCAGAGCAGTTCCTGTCTAATCTTGGGCAGACGGCAAGGTTGCTTTTTTACAAAATCTTTGTGATGGTATTACTGCAATGAAGTCCAATCGCAAAAGCGCAGGAGGCAGACGCAGGCAGAGCTGGTTCTGGACTATTCTGAGCCTTTTGCAGGTGATGGTCCTCGTTGGGCTTGCGGTGGTGATGGTTTTGTTCGTGTTGGCCTTTTGGAATGTTGCCACCATCATCCCTGACATCCAGCGCGCCGCGCCCTCCTCAATGCCCGAAAGCACCAAGATCTTCGCCGAAAACGGAGAGCTTTTGGCAGTTATTTATGAAGACCAAAACCGCGAGTACGTGCCCCTTAAAGTGATACCGAAGCACCTTATCGACGCTACGATCGTTATGGAAGACCGCCGCTTTTTCGAACACAGCGGCGTTGATGTGCGCGGCATACTCCGGGCTTTGTGGGTGAACATAAGAAGCAAAACGCCGGCCCAAGGAGCCAGCACCATAACCCAGCAGTTGGCCAGAAATGTTTTTCTCAGCCGCCGCAAAACCCTCTCACGCAAAATACAGGAAGCTATATTGGCGGTGCAGTTAGAGCGAAAGTTCACCAAAAACGAAATCCTCGAGATGTACCTGAACCAGGTTTTCTATGGAGCCGGCGCGTACGGTGTACAGGCCGCCGCCAAAGTGTACTTCGGTAAGAAAGTTTCGGAGCTGACACTGCCGGAGTGCGCCCTGATAGCGGCCATCCCCCAGCGGCCTTCAGAGTACAACCCTTACCACGACAAAGAGCTGGCCGAGCGCCGCCGCAATATGGTCTTGGACCTCATGGCTCGCTGCGGTAAGATATCTTATTCAGAGGCCAAGCGGGCGAAAAGCGTGCCGGTGCGGTTGGCTTTCAAGCGTCCATCTAGCGCGCGCATCCGGCGGGCCCCGTACTTTGTGGATTTTGTCGTTAAGCAGTTGGTGGAGCGGTATGGGGATCAGGTTGTGTACCGGGGCGGACTGCGCGTTTACACCACCCTTCACACGGGTATTCAGGCCGCGGCCGACCGGGCTATTAAGGAGGGAATAGCACGCTTCAAATACTGCAACGTAAGCCAGGGTGCATTGGTGTGTTTAGAGCCGCGTAGTGGAAAAATCCTGGCGATGGTTGGCGGTGTGGATTACGAGAAATCGCCGCTGAACAGAGCGTATTTGGTAAACCACCCGCGTCAGGCCGGTTCGGCTTTTAAGCCTTTCGTGTACGCTGCCGCACTTGAGGCGGGAATGACGCCGGAGACGCGCCTCCTGGATGCTCCGGTTAGCTACGCCGGAGGACCCGGCGGCAGACCTTGGCGCCCTCGCAACTACGGGGGCGGACACAGAGGTTGGGTTACGATGGAGCAGGCGTTGGCTTTATCCATCAATATACCCGCAATAAGAACTCTCAACCAAATCGGTATAGACAGGGCCATAGAGATGGCGCATCGGTTGGGAATTACCAGCCCTATACCCCACAATCTTTCTATTGCCATCGGTACATCAGGCGTGACGGTGCTTGAAATGGCATCGGCTTATACCGCGTTTGCCACAGGGGGACTGCACGCGGATCCCATTGCCATCCTTCGTGTTGAGGATAAAGACCGAAACGTGATAGAGGAGACGGTGCCGCGCGCCAGGAGGGTTTTATCTCAGGAGGTTGCCAACCAAATGGACCGCATGCTACGCGCCGTGGTTTTGTGGGGAACCGCAAGCAGGGGAGCTGGTCATATTCCGGAGGCGCGCGGCAAAACCGGAACCACGCAAAGCGAAAGGGACGCTTGGTTTGTGGGATACACGCCGCAGCTTCTGGCGGCTGTGTGGGTTGGCAACGATGATAATACGCCCATGCGCCGCGCAACCGGCGGAATTGTGTGCGCTCCAATTTGGGCTAGCTTCATGGAGGAAGCGTTGAAATTCCGCCTGCCGACTCCGAAGGTTGAAATAGCCAGCTCGTCCGAGGATCGGGAACCGCGCAGAGTCAGAGAAAGACGTTCAGCAGTCCAGAGCCCACGAGAGGAAGCTTCCAGCTCGATTGATGCCGCAGACGGAGATATAATATCTGTGCCTATATGTGATGACAGCGGCCAGCTGGCTACTGGGGCATGCCCAAGCACCCATATGGAGCAGTTTCCAAGGGATGAAGCACCAACTGAGAGGTGTTCCCTGCATCCGGTGCCTAATCCGAATCAAGAGGTTTTGCCAAACAAACAAGGACTAATTGAACGGCGAAACCTCTTGCAGTTTGAAGCTCCTAAACCGCGCGATGCGTATACTCCTTCTCGGGTGAGTCCTTTCCAGCCGCCCGAACAGCTTTCGGGGCACGGCCGTCCCAGACCGCCGGAACTGCAAACGGACGGCAGTGTACTGCCGAGGGCAAGGAGTGAAGTGCCGCGCGTCAGGGTTCGTTTGTGTCGGCAAACCGGCTTGATTGCAACCGATTTTTGTCCCGATACCATACAGCGGAGTCTCCCGCCTGACGAGGTTCCAAAGGCAACGTGCAACCTACACTTAACGGCCCCCCGTTGAGAACGCGAACTTCTGGTACGCCTTCTCAAACAGAGAACTGGCAAAGGCTTACTGCCAGGCGCAGGGCAAGGGTCTTTGCCTACGTCGCGTGTTTTCTTTTTCTTGTGCTGTTGGCAAGGCTTTGGTATCTCCAGATACTTTTGGGTGAGGAACTGCTGAAAAGCTCCGAGATCAACCGGACGCGCCTTCTGCGCACACCTGGGCCCAGGGGGGTTATTCTTGACGCACGCGGGAAGGTACTGGCGGACAACAGGCAGTCTGTGTCCCTGCTGATAATGCCGGACTACGCCAAGGATAATCCGGATCTCCTAAAGCGGTTGGCGCCTCTCATTGGTGTTGATGTTCGTGAGCTGGAGGAGATCGTGAAGAGCAGGAAAAACAGTTCGCTCGATCCCATTCGTGTGGCGGTGGATGTGGACAAAGACACGTTAGCCCGAATAGAGGAGAACCGGATGTACCTTGCCGGCCTTGTGGTTCGTCTTACCAGTGTGCGCCATTACCCAGATGGGAAGCTCGGCGCACACGTACTTGGTCCGGTTGGCGAGATAAGCGAGAAGGAGCTTCCAGAGCTTCAGCGCTACGGCTACCGCCCCGGCGATTTTGTGGGCAAATCAGGCGTGGAGCGCGTTTACAACCGCTATCTAGGTGGGGTTGCAGGCGGAGACCTGGTGGAGGTGGATGCGAGAGGGCGCATAACGCGTACGCTGAGCCGGCGGCCTCCGCGCGTAGGTGCCACGCTGATGCTGGCCGTAGATTCACGTGTACAGCGGGCGGCGGCAGAGGCTCTTGCGGGGCGCCCTGGCGCCGCAGTTGCGGTGGACCCGCGCGACGGCAGTGTTCTGGCGTTAGTTAGCTCTCCGTCTTACGATCTGAATCTTTTCGCCAAGCGTATTAAGCCGGATGTGTGGCGTGCACTTGTGAACAACCCCAAGCGGCCACTGCTCAACCGCGCCGTAAGCAGTGCCTATCCGCCGGGTTCCACATTCAAGGTTGTAACGGCTTCCGCCGGTTTGAAAACCGGTTTTGCCAGCCTCAAAAGCCGGGTTTACTGTGCGGGCGGTATCCCGCTTGGCGGGCGCTTCAAGCGGTGTTGGCGCCGCCACGGCAACGTTGATTTCATCGAGGCCATTGCGCAGTCGTGCGATACTTTTTTCTACCGCTTGGGCCTTCAGATGGGGATAAAACCACTGCTGGCCATGGCGCGCGCTTGCGGACTCGGCAGTAGGACGGGAATCGACATTCCATCTGAATCCCGCGGAAACATTCCAGTTCCCAGAGAGCGCAGTACTCCGGGGCATCCGCGCAATTGGTGGCCCGGAGATACAGCTAACGCGGCGATCGGACAGGGGTATATACTTGCCACTCCCCTGCAGATGGCACTTGTTGCGGCCGCGGTTGGGAACAGAGGGGTCGTTTATCAGCCGCATGTGGCCCGCCGTGTTGTTTCACAGGATGGGAGGGTGCTTTTTTCCTTCAAAAAGCGGGTTCTATCACGCCTGCCTCTTACGCCGGAGAAGATTGAGTTGGTGAGGCGGGGTATGAAAGCCGCTGTGGAACACGGAACCTGCCGCGGCGCCGCACTGCCGAACATTTCGGTGGCGGGAAAAACCGGGTCTGCCGAGGTTGCCGGTTCTAGGCTTACCCACGGTTGGTTTATCTGCTTTGCCCCGTACGAAAATCCAACCATAGCTGTAGCGGTTGTTTTGGAAAAAGCGGGCCACGGCGGTACGGTGGCTGTTCCAGTTGCAAGAAAGATGCTGGAGGCTTACTTCGGTATCGGACATACGGAGTCTGCCCTTCCCGCCAGAACCGATTGACAAGGAAGTTTTGGCGGATGAAAAATGACTAGTTGGAACGCCAAAGCTTTTGAAGATGCAGATGAACGCACAGCCGAATTTAACAGCGCCCTCGTACGTAGCTCGTATTTTGGCCGAACACGGCCTGCGTCCTAGGAAGGGACTGGGTCAGAATTTTCTTGTTGACCGGAATACCCTGGATAAGATAGTGGCGGCCGCGGAGCTTACCCCAAACGACGTGGTGTTTGAAATTGGGGCGGGGATCGGGACGCTTACCCGGGCGCTGGCGGCTGAGGCCAAACGCGTGATCTCTGTTGAAATAGACCCCGGCATGCTTGCTGTTTTGAGGGAAACAACCCAGGACCTCAACAATCTGCGCATTATTCAAGCCGACGTTCTAAAGATGGATATTCCGTCTGTTTGGGCAGAGGAGGGGGTTGCCAAGGTTAAGGTGGTAGCCAATCTGCCCTACTGCATAACAACGCC
>JBMFPP010000203.1:0-5317 GCA_049969055.1 Armatimonadota bacterium
ACGGCCCTGGGGTTCCAGAAAGCTTCGAAGCGAGCGTTTTCGATCCACACTTTACCACAAAACCGAACGGCACGGGTCTCGGTTTGGCCATCTCGCGGTCCATAGTGCGTGCGCACGGAGGAGATATGCATTTGGAGCGTAGTCGGCTGGGAGGAAGCGCTTTTGTTATGCTTCTTCCTTCTATGGAGCAGGAAGATCCACAGCGCGGCGGAGGTTTGATAAGTTGAGCGAGCGCAAGAACCGTATTGTGGTAGTTGATGATGATCCAGGCATGTGCCGCGTTCTGGATATGCACTTTACAAGGCGCGGGTGCGAAGTGGCAACCTTCACCAATGCCGGCGAGGCTTTGAGAACGTTGTGTTCTGCCGGACTTGATCCTGCGGACGCAGTGATTGTGGACCTTTTTATGCCGCAGATGAGCGGCTTGGAGTTTCTGCGTGCACTTCGTGAAAGCGGCATAAACACTCCGGTGCTGGTGGTAACAGCCCATGGAAGCGTTGGCACAGCTATAGAGGCCATGAAGCAGGGGGCGTTTGACTATATCTCCAAGCCTTTCGAGCTCGAGTGCGTGGAGCTGGCTGTGAACAGAGCGGTGGAGCGGTACCGCCTTCAGTCTGAAAATGAACTGCTGAAGGAGGAGCTGAAGCGAAGGCAGGGGCTCGGCAGTATTGTAGGAACCAGCAGGCCCATGCAGGAGGTTTACCGCCTTGTTGAAAAAGCCGCTGCAAGCCGGGCCAACGTACTGATCAGGGGTGAGAGCGGTACCGGAAAAGAGCTTATTGCCAGAGCTTTGCACTTCAGCAGTCCGAGGGCGAACCGCAGGTTTGTGCCGGTTTCGTGCCCCGTTTTTTCTAAGGATTTGCTGGAAAGCGAACTGTTCGGCCACGAGAAAGGTGCTTTTACCGGGGCACTTTATCAGAAGCCTGGCCGGTTTGAGGTTGCAGACGGCGGCACATTGTTTCTTGATGAGATAGGCGACATAGCGTTGGATACCCAGGTGAAGCTTCTGCGCGTTATACAGGAGCAGGAGTTTGAGCGTGTTGGCGGGACTAAGCCCATCAAGGTGGATGTGCGGATTGTAGCGGCCACAAACAAAAACCTTGAAGAAGCCGTCAGGAAAGGAGAGTTCCGGGAGGACCTTTACTACCGCCTCAACGTTATCCAGATAAATGTGCCGGCGCTCCGCAACAGAAAAGAGGATATTCCGGCGCTGGTGGAACATTTCGTGCATAAGTTTTGCACGGAGAACGGCAGGGAACCAATGGGTCTAGACAGAGCTACCATGGAGATATTGATGGACTACGATTGGCCGGGCAATGTGCGGGAGCTGGAAAACGCCGTTGAGCATGCCGTAGTTATGTCTGAGCCTGAGTCTAAGGTTATAACCCCGGCTTTGCTTCCGGATTACATTCGCTTTGGCAAGCCGTTGGGTTTTAACGCCGTGTCACAGTCCGGTTTTTCAACCCAACCTGCGGCGCCACTGCTTGGCAAGTTTGATGAAGTGGTGGCGCGCACAGAGCGGGAGTTGCTTCTTAATGCTCTAACGCGTACGAATTGGAATATGACGAAGGCGGCCGAGCTGCTTGGTATCAGCTTTCGCTCGATGCGCTACAACGTTAAGAAGCACGGGCTTACGCGGGATGTTTGTGGGTGTTGGCCCTCGTCTGTTTCGAAGGGTAAGCCAAAGGAGCTGGGATAGAGATGAAACCGCTTTACGCACTTTTTTTGCGCAGGGAATTTACGGCTAAACCATTTACCGGTTCAGCCGACTGCTGTCGGTTCCTGCGAACAGTTTTGGTGGCGGCCTGCGCGCTTTTGACGATTGCTGGGGTTGCCAGCGCCCGGGAATATGTGATAGTCCCAGGGGATGTGCTAACAATCACTGTGGCGGAGGATTCTTCCTTCAACAAGACGTACACGGTGGACCAAAACGGCAATATTCTACTGCCGTTGGTTGGGCCGTTCAAGGCCGCAGGGAAAACAGGCGCTGAGCTTCAGAGGGAACTTGCGGGCAAGGATGCCATTGGGAAGTACGTGCTGAATCCGACCGTAACGGTTCAGGTATCAGAGCCCATTGGCAACGAAGTGAGAATATACGGCGAGGTGCTCAGGCCGATTATGCGTGTGAAAGACGGCACCACGCTCCTGGATGCTATACAGGCCGCTGGTCTCTCGCCGAACGCTGATACATCGAAGGCCATTATATGGCGGGCCGGAGCAACACAGCCGGTTGGTTTGGGTTTAGATGCGCTGTTGCGCGGGGACCTGAGCAAGAACTTTGTGCTGGCAAACGGAGACATTGTTTATGTGCCGCCAAAGCCGCCTCCTGGAACTATAAAGGTTTTGGGGGAGGTAGCTAAGCAGGGGGATGTGCCGTTTGAGCCCGGAATGACGGTTGCCGACGCTATACTGAAGGCCGGAGGGTTCACCGAGTCTGCAGATCGTTCGAAGATAGAGATTGTGCGAAAGTCTGGCCCCCCGATAACGGTGAGCATGGAAGGCACAGAGGCGATAGCGGGTGTATCGGCCGGCATCGGTGGGGCTCTGCCGCTTGCCGAGGGAGACGCGGTTATAGTGCGCGACAACCGTCATTTGATGTTCAGCATAACCGGCGGCGTGCGCAAGGGCGGGCAGTACCCGGCGCGCAAAGGCATGAGGCTGACCGACGCAATTGATATGGCCGGCGGGCTGTCCGAAATAGCCCAGCTTAGGTCTATAGTTGTTGTGCGTGGTCCGCAGTCTCCAGAGCCTAACAAAATCATCCCGGTGGACTTCACTAAACTTGCCAAGGGCGACATTTCTCAGAATGTTGAGATACAGCCGGGAGACTCCGTATTTGTGGGGCAGGAGAGCGTTCGCAGGGCCGGCGGATTTAGGTTTGGCGAAGTCTTGGCCCGTACGGTGCTTTCCATAGCAACGTTCGGCCTATTGTATAGGTAATTCTTTCCTGCAGTGGCGCTGGGGGAGGCCTCTGCGATCTGCTTGTTTGGCTGTCGTACTTGGCATGCGGCTTGCCGTAGAAAGCTAAGAAGGCGCATCTGCGCCGCATGAATCGGAGGTTCGTAAACCCATGTTCAAAACACGCTCTATTCTACTGCTGTTTGTAGGTTTGTTGATATTGACCAGCACTGGAAGGTTGTACGCTCAGGGCACACCTCCTGTGCTTGGCGACCTAAACGGCAGCGGGAGAATTGACGTAGCCGATGCTTCAATAGCCCTGAGAATATCCATAGGGATGTACACGCCCTCTCCGTATGAGGCTGCACTGGCCGACGTTATGCCGCTCAATTCGGACGGCACGCTGGGGGATGGGCAGGTGAAGCTCAATGATGCCATATACCTGCTTCGCGTAGCCGCGGGCCTTGAAGCTGGTCTTCCTGTTGCTCAGGTTGGGAGCATAGCTGGTCGCGTAACAGACTCAAGCATAGCCGGGGTTACGGTTCCTGTTGCTGGTGCTACGGTTGCCTACACTGCGTTGGATAATCCCGCTCCACTTGGTACAACGGTGACTGACTCGCGGGGATGGTATCTGTTGAGGAATATACAGCCCGGTCAGTATCGTCTTGTTGCAGTGGCAGAAAGATACGATCCTGTTGATACAGTTAAGCCTGTTGCCGTGGCAGCCAACACCGTGATTCGGATTGACCTTCCTTTACAACCGGCGGTGGGCGGTGGGACTGCGGATCTTTTCACGGGTGTTATAACCGGCCGCGTTGTGGATACTTCTACGCCGGGAGTGGTACAGCCGGTAGTCGGCGCCACAGTCGGTTACAGGACGGTGGAAAATCCAGAGCCTATTGAAACTACGGTTACCGATTCTGCCGGATACTACCGGTTTGCCAAAGTGAAGCCTAACGTGTACCACGTTGTTGTAATTGCTGAAAAGTACAATCAGATGATGACGAAGAGGCCTATCACCGTGTCGGCGCAGAAGGCTGTAAAGCAGGATTTCGTGCTGGAGAAGTCCCATGGGGCAGGAGGAGGCAGTTTTCTTACGGCGACCATTTCTGCGCGGGTTGTTGATAAATCGATTCCTGGGATAACGCTTCCGATTCCGAACGCATTGGTTGGTTACCGGCGGCCCGAAGATATAATGCCGGTGGCCACAACAACCACTGACGCTGATGGCTGGTTCTTTTTCGGCAATGTTGCTCCAGGAGTTTACTACCTGCTGGTTATAGCCGATAAATATGCGCAGGCTTCAACATCACAGCCTTTGACGGTTTTGCCAGGAAACACTTGGCCTGCAACGGATGATCCGGCAAGGCAACTGGTGCTTGCAAAAGCGAACGGTCCAGGCGGGGGTACTTTTGATACCTTCAGTCTGACGGGAAGAGTTGTTGAGCAGTCTTTGGCCGGAGTTATATCTCCAATTTCTGGTGCAACGGTGGCCTACAAGGATCCAACCACACAGCAAGTTTTAGGTTCAACCACCACAGATGCCGGCGGGTACTTCTGGTTCGGCAAGCTCACCCCGGGCATGTATCAGGTATCTGTAATTGCGCCGGGTTACAACCAGCTAACCACCAGCGCCCAGATGTTTCCGCCGGGGATTACCGCCAGCATTGATATAGCCCTCCAAAAATCCAGCGGCGAAGGCGGTGGTACCTTTGACACCAGCACCATTACTGGTCGAGTGGTGGACCAGGTAAGTGTTCCCGGCGCCGTGATTCCCGTAGAAGGGGCCACGGTTGGGTACAGGACTGCGGATAATCCAATCCCGGCTGCCACAGCAACAACCAATAAGGACGGCTGGTTCTTCTTTGGGAACGTAAAACCCGGGCAGTACATGCTGGCCGTGATAGCAGAGAAGTACAATCAGGCAGTAACCAAAGCTTTTACGCTTGGGCCCGGCACCACATACCAAACGGATCTAGCGCTATCGCCGTCGTATGGGACTCCGGGAGCCGGTTCCTTCACCACAGCAACCCTAACCGGGCGTGTTCTTGATGCGTCCACACCCGGGAACGAGGTGGCGATATCCGGCGCTGTGGTTTCTTATCGCCAGCCTGGGGATGCAAAGCCGATAGCCGCAGCGACAACCGATGCGTCCGGTTGGTACCGCTTCCCCTCGGTTCAGCCCGGGGTGTACCGCATTGACGTAACCGCAGAGGGTTACAACCCGGCCGTTGTTCAGAAAGTGACCGTTTCGGTTGGCACAACGGTTGTGCAGGATGTGGGTCTGAAGAAATAGCTTGGCGACCAGGTATCCTTTGACGCGAGGAGCTTGGTTTCCAAAAGCGGCTTTTGGGGCGCTGCGTGTATGCTTACTGCAACGCGGCGCCCTGCCGCTTCAGATGCATGGGTGCTGGTGAGC
>JBMFPP010000204.1:0-5301 GCA_049969055.1 Armatimonadota bacterium
CATATGCAGGCCATTATGCAACTGCGCTGTGGCAAAATCTGCACGCCGAACCGTTCAGATACAAACCACAAGGCCGCAAACAGCAGAGAGCCGGCCACCGCGGTCAGCAAGGCAACAAATCGATACTTAAGAGACCGGCGGAAGCAGGCCTCGACATAAGGTTTGTGAGTAAACGTCACAGCTCGGCCCTCCTGCCGAGGAGCTTGCTGACGGCTGTTCGATCGAACCGGCAAACCCTTCGGCCGCAGGTTTTTGGTGTTAGCTTGCCAATTTCACCTCCGGAGGTTTGCTGTAGGCGGAGTAGTGGTCGGCCAGGCCGGTGCTTTCCGCGTCGCCTTCATAAATCAGAACCCGATATTTGAAGGAGAGTTCGGAACCTTCTGGCAAAACGAAACCGCCGTCCAATTCCGGGTTGCGCTCGAAATGGGAAACGCCGAACGGGTTTGCCGTCATTAGCCCATAATCGCGCACGTGCCAATAGGTCGGGTGGCGAAGGTTATCCGGATGGTCCAAAATAGCTATTCCCACCGGCTTTCCGTCCACGATCCCTGAGTAACTGCACCACTCGGCCTTTTTGCCCCAACACTGAGCCTCGCCTCGGCCGCCCCTTGAAGTGAGGATTACACCGCCTTTATTGCCATCCATGGAGGTGGCAACACGCACGCTTACTATGCCACCCTCTTTGGTATCCCCAAATTTCACGCCGCCAAACACGGCCTGAAAAGTTACGTTGACGTCTATAATCCGTGGGCCGTCTGGGAGAGCGTATATGCGGGCTTTCCGAAGCTCAGCAACCACTGGCCTCGCTCCATCCGCCGCGGTCCACAAAAGCCTTTCCTCAAAGCCGCCAAACACCGGACCGGACTGCACCACTAAGAATTCTTGGTGCTTAATCCACCCGTGACCCGGTTCTTCGCTCCAGCAGTCAACCCCGTTTACATCCCCGTGGGCAGTCCACAGCGATCGGTGATGCACATGGTCGTGCGTTTCTCCCGGCACATCCAGCATCGGATAGTTGCGTGTAACGCGCCGTCCCGAAGGCGAAAGCACAGGATGGAAGAACGGCCTTGCAAACCCTGAACCAAAGTTATATGTGGTAAACGGCTGACCGCTTACCAGAAAGCCCAGTTGATCGGGAACCGAGTCCACAACTTCCACCCCGGACGCCAGCGCGGAGATCGATTCTCGGGCCACGAGTCGGTAAGTGGCTCTCTGGGAATCATCTGCCGGAGCCAAAATCCACGTGAGGAATGCCTTGCCTTCCTTCTCTTCCCACTGGCAAGCAACCACATCTCCGGATCTTTCGTCCTCCAACGTCAGCGCGTCCGGCGAGACTCCTTCCGCAAGGTGCACCTCTGCGCTTACAGGCACAGCCGGCCATATGTAATCCGCGCTTACCACAAGTTTAAGCTCAAACATCTGTTTACAGCCCCCTCAAATTCCGGCGCTCAATACTGTTCTCGGAAACACTGCCGTAAGTAAGCCAAGCTCTCTTTCGCCATTGTCTCCGGATCTGCCCAGTAGTCGAACACCTCCACAGAAACGAAACCGGAGTACCCAATCTCTTTAAGTGCCCTCGCAATCGGGCGAAAATCCACATCGCCGCACCCCGGCCCTCTTCTGTTGGCATCGTTGGCGTGGAAGTGCGCTGTCATCGGCCCGAGCTTCCGTATTATATCCTCCGGACGGCCCTCTGCGCACATGCTCTTCACGTCTGCCGCTATTCGCACGTTGGGATGGTTGATCTCTTCAACAAACCGCACCGCCTCGGCAGCCGTGTTCAAAAAATTGGTCTCCGGCGGCGGAAGCGGTTCCATACAAAGCGTAACCCCTCTATCCTCAAGAGCATCCACCACCTGAGCTATCGACTCCAGAGCCAAGTCCCAGGCTTGTTCATACGTTAAATCTGGATGAACCGCGCGCTGGGCGGGTGATCCAAAAACCATGACTTTCCCGCCCAAATCCGCGCAGAAATCGACCAATGCGCGCAGGTAATCCACGGTCCGCCTGCGCACAGCCTCCTCCGGATGGTTGATATGGAGACCTTTCGGGGAAACCAAAAGCCAGTGCAATCCAGCAATCTCCAAACCGCTCTCTTGAGCTGTGCACCGAAGCTCCTTCCTCCGCTGAAGGGTTACCTCTGTGATATCTGGTGCAATGGTGAAAGGCGCTATCTCAACCGCGTTGTAGCCTATGGATGCCACAGATCGACAGGCGGCTTCAAAATCCCAGCCTTGGAATATCTCGTTGCAAATCGCAAAGCGAGAAAAACCACCCATTTAAATTTCCTCCACGAAACGAAGGGCTTGCCGAAATCCATCCTTCATGAACCGTCAGGCCCCTCAACTGCACCTATTCAAACAGCATATTCCAGCACCCAACCAACAATCCTTCGGCATTTTGCCAAGCCGTTCTTCCGAAACCGCAAAAACGGCAAACAGTTTGCAATGCCGTGCCGAGGGGTTTCCCTATCGCCTGCAGTAGCTTCTTGTTCCAGCATGCAAAAGCTTCTAAAATACTGGCGGATGGATCAGCTTCACGTTCTTGTGGTTGACGACGACCCAGATGTCCTTCTGCTGTTTCAAGCGGTTGGCCGGCGCTTGGGACACAAGGTGTCTTCAGCTGTATCGGCAGAAGATGCTCTGCGCATTCTCGGCTCAGAAAACCCTCCAGACGTTGTTCTAGTTGACCTCGACCTGAGGGGATCCTCTGGGGAGGATATCTGCAAAGCCACCGTGCATCGTTTAGGAGCATCGGTGCGTGTGTTCCTGATGACCGCAGATCCGCTGATTCCGTGCGAGAGCGGAGCCGATTACGTCCAAGCTGTGCTGACCAAACCCTTCGACGTGGAGGGAGTCTTCAAGCTGGTATCCTCCAAGCGGTAGCAGATCATAATGTCCTCCCTAACGAACGAATCGTGGATACTCTGCCTCACAAGAGGCTTCTAATATGATCCGCATCTCGACGAAGCACCCTCGGGCGCTCCTCAACAGGATACCTCCCTAAAGACTCATCCTCCAAAGTCAGGTCCCTATCGTATCCAGCTTCCCTCAAAAAAGTTACCAAAAGCCCGTGGTCGATATCACCGTCAGGCAGGGGGCTTACGTAGGTCTCATACTTCCACCCCACGTCGCGCTTCCGATTGCGGACCTCCTCAGGATACGAGATGTTCTTAAGATGAGTGTGTTTGGTGTAAGGCGCCAAGCGCCCGAAAATGGAGTAAACCTCTTCCAGAGGGTGGCCTGCCCAGTAGAAATTCCCGCTGTCCAAAGTCAAACCGAAGCGGGGCGAGCCAACCGCATCCAAGAGGCCCAAGACGAAATCCGGGTTGTTGCCCTGCACACCGTGATTCTCCATCCCCAGATCCACAGCACATCCAGAGGTAGCATCCAGCACCTTTCTCACCGCATCGGCAAAGCGCCGGAGGCGTTCCTCCATCGGAAGCAGATCCTCTCCGGACATTACGGCATCAATCCTTACAGCGGGAACCCCCAATGTATCTGCCGCGCGCACAGCGCTTGCAACCCACTGTATCTCGCTTTCCAGGTTTTGGGCGCCGAAATCGTTTGCCACCAAAAAAGCGGAAATGCCCACTTCGCGCTCGTTAATATGGGATTTGAGCTGTAGCAGGTCAGAATCGCTGGTCAAGTCAAAGCCGGTTCGTCCGTCCACGGGTTCAAGAGCGGAGACGGTGCAGTTTCTATCAACACTCAGCTCCACGGTGGGGATATCCAGGTCCCGCAGGCCTTCCAAAATCGATTTGTAACCGGCATACCTTACAATGTCATCGCGAACAGAGAGATACATCGAAAAGCTCCTCTCAAAAAGACCGCAGTTTCAGCGCCGCGCCGTCAACAACGGCATCTTACCCGGCGCCGTTATTCCCGCCGGCTTACTTTTCTCCGGCACCGAGCACAAACCTGCCGGCTGCGTCCGCAAAATGAAAGGAGTTTAAACCTTCTAGCGGGCTCTTGGTCCGCGAAAAGAGCTGTCTGAGGAAGCCGGATTTACTGCGCCTCTTCAGAGGGTAGGCTCTTAGCCTTCTCGATCAGCTCACGAACACGCCGGGCACCCTTTCGGCCTAATTCAACATATCCTTCGCTCCCCAAGGATATTTTGCGGGCCTCTCCGCCCTTTTTACCTATCTTCTCGTAAAATTCGCGGCCGTGGCGAAGTGCCGTAGTCCGGCCGCCCTTGCGGCCCGCCTCCCGAACGGTTATTTCCTTTCCAGCGCTGTTGGTCATTGAAAGCCTCCTAACTTGAACCTTCACGAACGCTTTTACCCGTCAAGTTCCCCCTCTGAAACCGCGCTCTTAAAAACGAAGGAGTCTCTTCATCCCAAAGAAAACTAAAGCTTCGGGAATACGGTTCCTGGGGTTTAAGCATGCCTTTCGATAGCTTCGTTGTCGCCGCAGTAGTTCATGAGGTCCGCGCGCGTTTAGTTGGTGCTCGGGTTGTCAAGATTTACCAACCGAACCAACTGGACTTGGCCGTACACTTCCGTGCGCGCAGTGGTAAGTCTGTACTGTTTATCAGTGCTCACCCGGAATGGTACCGCTTGCTGTTAACTTCATCGGAACACCCCACCCCTCCAACTCCGCCGCACTTCTGCATGCTCCTTCGCAAGCATTTAGAGGGCTCCAGACTCGAGGACGCAGAGCACCAAGGGCTTGACAGAGTGGTCAATTTGAAGTTCCGCCGTTCGGATGGATGTAAATCGATCATTGTGGAGCTAATGGGTAAACACAGCAACATCGTCCTTGTTGACGGCGAAGGCCGAATTCTAGGATGTGTTAAACCCGTCTCATCCCGAGTAAGCCGCGTTCGGCAGATTCTGCCAGGACTGCCCTACACACCTCCCCCTGCCCCACCCAAACCTTCGCCTTTGGGGCTGACCAAGGAGGAGATGAGCTCGCTTTTGAAAGGCGCTCAGGTGGATGCGGCCGCCCTGAGCGGCTTTTTCAGCGGACTCGGCACGTTCGCCGGCCGTGAGATATACGCAAGAGCGGAAACTCCAGACGCAGAAGGGTGCGCCGCTGTACTTTTCGAGCTGACTCAGCGCCTGCAGACGGGGAGATTCTCTCCGACAGTTTTGCTTGACCTAAACGGCAAACCAGCTGATTTTTGGGCTTTCGAAATCCGACAAATCGACTCAAGCAGGACAGAGCCGCGCGCAAGCATCTCTGCTGCTGTAGAAGAAGTGCTTGAAGCCAGAACAGCCGCCGAGCAGCTGAGCGAAAAACGCAGGCAGTTCACTGCTCAGGCCCAAAAAATTCTGCGAATGCTTGAATCCAATATATC
>JBMFPP010000205.1:0-5299 GCA_049969055.1 Armatimonadota bacterium
CAGCAAGCCTTACTGCGACCGCTGTCACGGCGGTCCAAACATGATGCCGCCGGACCACGTGAACAACTGGCGCGTGCGGCATGGAAAGGTGGCTAAACCGGGGGCGGCACGGTGCATGACGTGCCATATACAGCGCCAGTGCGATGCCTGCCACGGCGTTGCAATGCCGCACCCGGCCGGTTGGCTGCCGGATGGGCACGGCAAACAAGCTTCGTTCAAACGCGGCAGTGTGTGCTTCCGGTGCCACAAGGAGAGCTACTGCTACCGTGTGTGCCACCAGCGGAGTCAGTAAGAAGTTTTGGTAAACAAGCGGTGAGTAATTGAGCGCCAAAACTTCTTGAATGGGGATAAAGGATGAGGAAAGCGCTGTTGCAAGTTAGGAAATTCTTTTGGCCTTTGTTGTTGTTTTGCGCCGCGTTCGGTGCTTTAGCGTGGGCGGCTTCTGCACAACAGAAAGAAGTTTTGACAAACGCACAGCGGCCAATTGAACGTCAAAACTCCTTTCAGGGTGTTTCTCCTTACATAGGGCCGGAGGCGTGCATTAGGTGCCACGGACAGCTGGCCAGAGCGTGGCTGGAGGTATCGCACAGCAAGGCGCTTATGGCGGAGGACAGACCGCCGTCCGCGCGCGGATGCGAGGCTTGCCACGGCCCGGGGCGCGAGCATTCCACAAGGAACCGTAAAGCTATTATCTCGTGGGAGAGTTTGGATCGCGAGAAGCGCAACAGCATCTGCATGACTTCGGACTGCCACCACACGGTGACTTCGGAGAACTGGCAGGGCGGTCCGCACGATTTGGTGAGGCTTCAATGCTCTGGATGCCATGAGGTTCACAGGGTGGTGCCCAATCCGAGGCTTTTGAGGGTTGAAGAAAACACCCAGTGTCTGGGCTGTCACAGCGCTGTTACCATGAAGATAGAGGCCGGGGAGCACCACGTGGTTAAGGGTTTTCTTAAGTGCGGGATGTGCCACAATCCGCATTTGAAGAACAAGGACCAGCACCTGCTTAAGATCCCCAAGGCACAGCTGTGCGCCGCCTGCCACGGTGTTGGCGGCATTAAGCCGGAATCTCACAGAGCTAAAGAGTGGCCGGGCAACCACGGCGAGATTGCAAAACCCAACATAGCCAAATGCACGGACTGCCACGATGAGGAGAAATACTGCACTTCGTGCCACCACGGGGTGCGGATGCCGCATCCGGAGGGGTGGCTTCCCACGGGCCATTCGATGCTGGCGAGTTTTTCGGAGTCGTCCTCGTGCTTCAAGTGCCACCAACAGCGGCTGTGCTTTGTGTGCCATCTGAGGGAGTCGGTGGATGAAAGGGCTAAGTAAACCGGGCTTGGCGGCGGTTGTTTTGGCAGTCATGATTTCTGGAGTGGTGGCGTTCTTCCAGCCTGCCAAGGGTTCTGCTCCGGCGCAGAGGAATGAGTTTGCCGGCTCCGAGGTGTGCATCACCTGCCACGGAGAGTTCGCCAGACTGTGGGAGAAACAGCGCCACAGCCAGTACCTCTTGGCAAAGGGTCGAAAGGAGTTGGGTAAAGGGTGCGAAGAGTGCCACGGCCCGGGCAAAGCGCACGCAGAGGGCAACCGCAAAGCCATTGTGAGGATGGGCGCACTCACTGCCGAACAGCAGAGCGGTGTGTGCTTTGGCTGTCACCAAGACTATGTGAGGAAGGCGGAATGGTTTGCCACTGCGCACGCTCGACAGCGCATAACCTGCACCGACTGCCATCCCGTACATCAGCGGCCGAAGGCATCCCCGATGCTTCGAGACAATATTCCTCAGCTGTGTTTTAAATGCCACGGACGGATAAAGGCGCAGTTGGGGAAGAATTCGCACCATCCTGTGATGGAGGATAGGGTAAAGTGCACAAGCTGCCACGATGTACACCGCTCTACGGAGCAAGCGATGCTCAAGGCGCCTGTTGGAGTGCTTTGCGTATCGTGCCATAGGGACAAAGAGGGGCCGTTCCTGTTTGAGCATGAACCCATAGTGAACGAGATATCCGAATCGTGCCTTGCTTGCCATACACCTCACGGTTCCGGAAATGTACAGCTTCTTAAATTGGGTTCTCGCGGCTTGTGCATGCAGTGCCATTCGGACAAAATAAACCATTTTCCGGGTCCAAGGTGCTGGACGTCCGGCTGTCACACGCGGGTTCACGGTTCCAATACAAGCCAGCTGTTCTTCTGAGGAGGGCGAACGTGACAAGGTTTTTGGTTTGCATAGCAACCCTCCAATTGGTTTTGGCGGCAGGGTCGGTTTGTGCCAAAATAACGCGCGAGCCGATCAGGGGGCTTCACGGCCACATAACCGCCGCGCTGGAGAGCATAAGTGGAAGCGGCAGTGAGGAGCGGTACGAGAAATATCGGTCGCGGCCGCGCGATTGGTTTTTGGATGAGGTTGAGCTGAGCTACTACAGGCAAAACTTCGATTACGCTAATTTGAGGTTTTGGCGCCCAGGCGAAAGGGATTGGGACGGCGAAATCCACTTGAGCATTCCCTATCCTTACATTCAACTGCGGGTGAAAAGCACCAATTCGCGGTTTTATCTTTACCCCGACGAGGGGCAGTCACAGCGCCGAGAGACGCCTGCGCTGTTCCGATTTGTAGCGCCAAGCGGGAGGTGGAGCGTTTCCGCGGAGTTTCCGGCGCACCGAGTGAGGATAGGGAAGTCCAACAGAACCCCGGTGAACTACTCTTCCCACGATGCGGTTTTCAGGTTTTCTGGGGTTGGCTCGTGGGGGGTGGCGGATGTTGTTTTCGGCCGCCTGGGGTATGATGATCGGACCAGAGAGCAGCCGGATCACCTTACAAGGGATGTTGGGCTTCGGTATCTGCACTCCACACCCTCGCTGGCCAGCGTGAGCATTGACGTTACGGCTTCGCGGGTCCGCCAATCGCCCATGCAAGGGGTGTCTGCTTCGGCCTCCGGAGCCAGCAGTGGGCGCTGGGCTGTTCAGGGTTTCACGTCTCCGCTGGAGCCGCTGGTGGTTTCTGCGCGGGTTGCCGGCACATATCAGAACAGAAGAGTTACTCAAACCTCGTATGCCCGGCGAAGCTCAACGGCTTCTGTGTCTGCCGCTTACAGAAGCTTTCGGCGGATGAACATTCAGGCTGGGTACGCGAAGAAACGCGTATCAAGACTAAGAAGAGATCAGGGTGCTTTGGAGCACCCAGTACAGAACACGTTTTGGACCATGATCCGCTATAATCCCACTCCGCTTTGGACCGGTATCCTCAAAGTGGAAACCCGTCAGCTTGACGAAGAACCCTCCAGCGGACTGCAGGACCGCCGTCCTCTGCTTCACAACCGCATCAACATAACCGACCTGCATGTTTTGGGCACGCCAACAGACAACACCGAGGTGCACCTGTTTGTAAGCACCGACAGGCGGCGCAATACGGGGCGCAGTGTGGCTTTTACGCGCACGGTTGCCAATTTCGGTGGGTGGTGGCAGGTGTCTCCGAGATTGGGCATATCGGCAGATGCGTACTCCGAGAGCTACTCTACATCTGGCGTTGAACTGGTTCCGTACTATATAAGGGGAAACACGGCCCAGGTGGGGCTTATGTGGAGCGCATCCAAGAATACCTCGGTTGATCTTGGCTTTACGGCTTACCGCGCCGGAGGCACGGAGATACTGCGCCAGAATGTGCTTACATTGGGTGCTCGGCGTAAGCTTGATGACGGCCGCAGGATCGGCGTGGAGCTTCGGAGGGATCGGTTCCGGGACCTGAAGACTCCGTCTCAGAGCTACAGCGCCAGCGTTCTGTGGGTTTCCCTGGACCAGCAGTTTTGAAGGAAAATCCGGCTTCTCTGCCGCCTATACTGTGGGGCGGTCGGACGCCTTTAGTATGTCCATCAGCTCGGTCATGCGCTGTGGGTCCTCGCGGAAACAGCCGGATATGTGGCTGGTGATCATTCTGGAGTTTTGTTTCTGCACGCCGCGGATCATCATACAGAGGTGCTGGGCTTCAACCAAAACGGCCACACCGCGCGGCGAAACGGCGTTTTGCATGGCTTCTGCAATCTGCTGGGTCATGCGTTCTTGGACCTGCAGTCGGCGTGCAAACATATTTACCAGGCGAGCCACCTTGCTCAGCCCAACTATGCGACCGTTCGGCACATAGGCCACATGGGCCACGCCGAAAAACGGGAGCAGGTGGTGCTCGCATAGGCTGTAAAACTCGATGTCGCGCACCAGGACGAGGTCGTTGTAGTCGCTCTCGAAGATGGCTCCGTTGAACACCTCTTCGATGGATTCCGAGTAGCCTTGGGTCATGAACCGCAGGGCTTCCATTGCGCGGGAGGGGGTTTTCAGAAGCCCTTCGCGCTCTGGGTCCTCGCCAAGCCTTCGGATCAACTCTCTGTACAGTTCTTCATCTTCCAGTATCATAGCCGTTACCCAGTGAGGTTAGGAGCTTTGTAAATACGGTGCACAGCAAGAAGTTTTGCCACTTAATCGATTGCTGTTGAAAAAACTTCTTGGCCTTGGCAGAAAAACAGGTGGTTCACCTGTTTTGATTTTGTGCAAAACCAGTTTACCACAAAAGAGTTTGCCGAAACAAACAACGTGACTGGAGAGACTGCGGCGCAGATGGTGGGCTCTTAGGGGATGACGCGGGCTCGGAGTGGTATAAAGGTTTCCGTACCGCTGCATCATTATCGAAGGTTGTTGACACGTAAAAGCCTTTTGTGTATACTATGGCAGTGGTTGCTTCTAGTGGCGGTTTTGAGTTTGGAAGTAACCCGGACGACGAATAAGCAAACACCGCGCGGTGGTGAAAAGCCGCGGGGTGTTTGTGGCTGTCTATACTCGACAAAGGAGGTAGGCGAAGGGCGCACTCCTCGTTCAGGTGGTTTTTAGCGGTTGAGTTGAGAGGAATGCAGTTCAGCCCCTCCTTGTGTCGAGGGGCCGTTTATTTTTAAGTAACTTTTTCGGGAGAGGAAACAGCCGGTTATGCCAACCATAAGTCAGTTAGTTCGAAAAGGCCGCAAAAAAGTTGTGAAGCGAACCAAGGTAATGGCGCTGCACTGGGAGTACAACGCTGTTAAGCGCAAGCTTGTACCGACGAGGGGCGCGCCTCAGAAGCGGGGAGTTTGCTTGGTGGTTCGCACCGTATCTCCGAAGAAGCCGAACTCGGCTTTGAGGAAGATCGCCCGCGTTCGCCTTTCGAACGGGCAAGAGGTGACGGCGTACATTCCCGGTATCGGCCATAACCTTCAGGAGCACTCGGTGGTTCTCATTAGGGGCGGTCGTGTCAAAGATCTCCCCGGCGTCAGATATCACATTA
>JBMFPP010000206.1:0-5262 GCA_049969055.1 Armatimonadota bacterium
GGGGTGTTTTTTTGGGACCTACAGCGCGCCGTTGACGTACTGCAGTGCCTTCCTGAGGTTGATGCCTCACGCATCGGTTGCTGGGGGCTCAGCTTGGGTGGAGAAACCACCCTGTTCCTGGCCGCCCTAGATACACGCATAAAAGCGGCCTGTATCAGCGGCTTCCTTACATCCTACGAAAGCACCTTCCTGACCCAGGCGCACTGCGGCTGTGGATACATTCCGAGTATAGCCTTGTACATGGAGCACGTCGATATAGCCTCCCTCATCGCCCCTCGCCCTCTCCGAATTGAAGCAGGCAGAAGCGATCCCATCTTCCCCGTAGAAGCAGCCGAAGCCGCCTTCCATCAGCTCCAAAATGTTTACCGCACTGCCGGTGCCTTGGACGCCGTTCAGCTCCATGTATTCGATGGTGCCCATGAGATATCTGGTGATGCCGGGTGCCGCTGGTTTCAAACACAGCTCGGAAATAGATGCCCAATTTTCCTTAAAAATCCGTGAAAATTCAATGAAATTCCGCCGAAAAAAGTGTTTACTTTTTAGGCATTTCGGGGTACAATAAAGACGGATGGGTCGAAAGGCTCATCCTGCCCGGGTTGGCGGAAGACGTCGCGGGCGAGAAAAGGCGAAAGCCGATCCTCGCACCGAGCGTTGCTGAGGGATACCGTGCAGAAAGGTTCGTTTGGAGCAATCCAGATGGGCTGAGTATGCAGTGGATCCCCGGCGTGCAGAACCGTAACTGATACTGCTGTTGCGATAACATCAAAACAGCGGTACAGAAAACGAAACTGCATTTCCGTACAACCCGGGCTTTCGTATTTGAGAAATAACTTTAGCTTCTCGAACTCCCCGCTTTACCTAATACACAAACTCTCTGATATCGTACAGCGCCGTTGCAGGCCAATCTTTCCACCGGGAGCGCAGAGCCGATTGTACAGCCTCTCTTTGAGCGGCCATCTCATCCTCAGTAAGCGGCTGTATTCCATGGGCCTCGGCAAGCTCCCTATACTCTGTTCCCTCCTCCACAAACGGGGAGAAGTAAACCAAATCGCCCTCGCCCAAATTCATCTCCATCAGCACTTCTGTGGTGTGAGAAACGTGTGCCTCCGCGTACTGTTTCCCACCTATGCCGGTCATCACTATAATTCCAACATTCACCCCGGCCCTCTTCAGGTCGTTCACCACCCGAACCGCATCTTCCGGATGTCCCGGCTTGCGCAGAAAACGCAGAAGCGGTTTATCTCCCGTTTCCAAGCCAATGTAAACGCGCCTAAGCCCCAGCTCCGCTAACTGCCTAAATTCATCTACGGCCATCTCCCTAGCGTTAAACACGTCCAAGAACGAGTAAACACCCTCAAACCCATCCTGATGGGCCGCCAGCCATTCCCTCATATCTTTACTGCGCAGGCAGATCTCACGCGGTGCCAATGTAAACTCTTCGTTCACCGCGCGCATCAGCCTCACCACATGCTCGTGCGGAGCCGCCAGCGCATTTGCATCCCCCAGGAAAATCGACCGGCGAAGCATCAGCGCCGGACCCAAAAACTCCTTCACCCGGCGCATATGGCTTCTGAACTCTTCCTCACTCTTTACCCGAAACGGTATCCCGCGGTAAAACGTGCAAAACGCACACCGGTTGTACGAACATCCTTCGGTGGCTTGCAGTACCACAGCCAAGTATTTGTCCGGCGGCAGTATAGGAACAGGCCGGTAAACCCGGTAAAAAGCCTCCCTGTCTTCTTCCAGCTCCCGCGGACCCAACGCCGCCGCTTTCTCCAGCACCTCGAAATCTTCCTCAGGCAGTGCGCTCAGCTCACAGCCAGTTCCATCCAGTTTGCGCATGGTTATGCGCGCACAGCCGTGCCTTACAGCCGCAAGAGCTTCTCCCGCTGCGGACCGAACCCGCTCCAGAAAAACCGCCTTCTCCTCGCCAATCAGCTCCCGACGCCGCCGGCGCGGAGGCCTCCCTTCCGACC
Organism: Armatimonadota bacterium; assembly: GCA_049969055.1. Lineage (GTDB taxonomy): Bacteria > Armatimonadota > DTGP01 > DTGP01 > JBMFPP01 > JBMFPP01. The sequence continues at coordinate 1,977 of JBMFPP010000206.1, forward strand.
ACTTCACCAGCACGCGGTTATCCAAGCCGCGGCGGTAGTTCTTTTCATCTGCAAACGCACCGATAAGCCGCCCACGCCGGTCGTAGGTAAACAGGGTGGCTTCATCAAGCCCAACAGTAATGGAAACCCTCCGCGTGTTTATCAAAACCTGCTTTTCAGGCATCAGCCGCCCCCCGCATCCTAGCTTCGAGAAACGCCGCTCCCACTAAGACAAAGCTCAGCCACACAATCCAATCGCCCAAAACCACGTAGGGCGTTTTCCCGTTCCTGATCTCTGCGCGAACTGGTATCCCCACCTCGCCGCCGAGCGGGCCGGCCGCAACAACCCGCCCGTATGGATCAAAGCAAGCTGTGATGCCGGTAGTGGCCGCCCTCAGCACATACCGCCCGGTTTCAACAGCCCTCAACGGCGAAAACGCCAGGTGCTGATACGGAGCCGCGGTGCGCCCAAACCATGCATCGTTCGTTACAAACACCAGAATCTGCGCGCCTTTCTTTACCAACTCCCTGGATGCCTCACACAAAGCGCTCTCGAAGCAAACCAACGCTCCAATCGAAATACCGCCAACCACCATCGGCTCACGGCGCTTCCCGGGCACCAGATCCTCCTCCGGGACCCCCCAACGACGCAGAAACCCGCGGAACCGATTTGCGGGCACAGGCACATATTCTCCAAAGGGAACCAAATGAACCTTCGCGTAGCGTCCAACCGCCCTCCCGTGTCTATCGAAGGCAACAACACAGTTCTGCAGTCTGCCAACGCCAGCCCGCCAGGCGCGAATGTCTGCCGGATCGAAGCTCCCGAGCACCAGCGCCGCGCCGGTCTTCTTGGCCAAGCGCGAAAGCCGATGCTTCAGCCACGTGTCTCTCAAAGCCAAGCCCGGCACCGTTGTCTCAGGCCAAACAACTACACCGGCGTGGTAATATGCAAGCCGGAGCGTAAGCCGCTCGTAAGCTCTCATCAGCTTTTCCGGGTCCGAGAAATATCCGCCCTGCTCTTTGTTGATACCCGCTTGGGCCAACCCAACGGTCACCTCTTCGCCGCCGAGCCGCGTCCAGGTTGTCCGAAGCCTTGCGGCGCCTCCAACAGCCGCAGTCACAATAACCACCGCGGCCGCTATCGATGGTAACAAAGATTGAGAGCGCCTACGCGAAATCGCCTCAGCCGCGGCAGAATTGCCCATCACCACCAAGAATGATAGCAGGTACGGCCCTCCCAAAGCCGCCGCCTGCAGTAAGGGAAGATTTCGGTGCTGGCTGACCGAGAGCGTCCCCCACGAAACGCCGAGCGGACCCAATGCCCTCAGCCACTCAACAGCAACCCACGCGGCCGGAACACCGAAAACAGCAGTCCATCCACCCCTTCGGCACATCGGCGCGGCAACAGCCGCAAATACCGCGAAAAACACCGCCTGAATCAGTGTAAGTGCCGCCCAGGCGGCATAGCCGAAAACCGCGCACCAGCCGAACAGGATGCCAAAGAACGCAAAACCGCAGAGGTATCCCAGCACCAACGCTTCGCTGGTGGTTGCGGTGCGCAGAACCAAAATCAGCGGGACCAGAGCAACCCAGGCGGCCAACCCAACATCCGGATATGGAAAAGCCGCCGCCAGCAAAATCCCTGAAAGCACCGCCCCACCAACCAAAGCGGCTTTACCTGATGTGCCTTCGGAAGTTATAATGCTTTTCGATGCCACGGCTTACTCCGATATTCTTCTCGAAAACGCGGACCGGTCCGGCACTAATCGCCGCGAAAAACCAAACTCCACTGTTAGACAGGCCGACGCAAACCCCAACAGCGAGAAAAGCGGCTTTGGTGCTCGCTCTCCTGTTCCCACTGCTTCAGGGCTGTGCCAAAGTGCCGCCGGGTGTAACAGGAACGGGTCTCCGCCGCCTTTCCGTCGAGATGCGGGTTCGGGGCAGTATTAACCTCAACAACTACTATTTCTTCGCTTTCAACGCCGCCGAAGGCGCTCCTACCGGTCCAGTTCCGGTTGTGTCTCCGCCGTGGGGCAACGGATGGTCGGCCGGCAGTATGACGCACTTTGTACGCATAAATGCTTCGGAGCCGTCATTCTACGGGGTTTACCGCGTTGAAGACCCCAAAACCCTTCTCACCGCCGCATATATCGGCAGACCCATAGAATATATCGACCCCAGAGGCGGAAATATCCTTCGCTTTGTTCTAGACTTGGACCTCCTTTTCCCCCCGGACAAACCACAGCCCCAGCAGATCACCTTTAACTTCATAACAACAGATATTGTGGTGACAGACCCAAATTGGCGTGGGCGAAAGCTGGTGGATGGTTTGGGGCCAACCGGAACCACCTTTGTTACCATACCTCTCCAGCATGGGCGCATCTTCAGAAACGAAGACACCTCCGTGCCGGAAGAAGCAGGTGATGTCCTCGACCCAGATCTGGATATAGTGGATTGGAAGATAGAGGTTTCGCTTAAGTAAGCAGTCCACTGCGGCTTCTCTCGTAGAAAGCCGCAAGGTCTTCCACAGAGCCTTCTGCCTTTACCGCGCCTTCATGCATAAAAACAGCCCGCCTGCACAACCTCACAGCGGCGTCTAGGTCGTGGGTGGCAACAATCACTGCCGCAGACAACCGCTCAAGGTGCAGAAGCAGGGTTTCTCTGGCCAGCGGATCCAGGCCAGAAGTCGGCTCGTCCAAAAGATACAGGTCCGGGTTGGTAACAAGCAGACCAGCCAAAGCCACGCGCTTCTTCTCGCCCAAGCTCAGGTTGTACGTGCTCCGTGTTTCGAAGCCCTCAAGCCCAACGTCCGCCAAAGCGCGAAGCACAGCCCTGCGCACATCCTCATCGGACCAACCGCGCTGTGTTGGCCCAAAAGCCACGTCCTCGTACACGCGCGGCAGAAAAAGCTGATCATCCGGATCCTGCAGAAGCACCCCCACCCGCGAACGTATCTGCTTCAAGCAGCGCGGCTCCACAGGCATACCAAACACTTCCACCCTGCCAACGCCGCGGATCACCCCTACCAAACACTTCAAAAGTGTGGACTTGCCAGCGCCGTTGGGTCCCAAAACGGCTACCTTCTCACCAGCCCCCACACGCAGGCTAACACTGCGCAGAGCCGCCTTGCCGTCGGGATACGTGTAGCTCAATCCCGAAACAACAACCGCCTCTACACAGTGTGAACCGCCGTCAGCACCAGCGCCAGCACCATCAGCATGCATAGTTCGGTTCGAGAAGCCCGCGGTGCCAAGAAAAGCGGCAGTCTCGCTTCGTAGCCGCGAAGCTCCATTGCCGTTTCAACGGC
>JBMFPP010000207.1:0-3908 GCA_049969055.1 Armatimonadota bacterium
CTGGATTCCGAAGACGTTGAAGATGTAATCATCGTCGATGCACTTTCCGGGCACAATGCCGTACTGCGAGAAATCCCTGCTCTCGGCGCAGGTGTAAACCTGCAGGCCGTAAGAAGCGGCGGCCCGGGCCAGGTGATGCATGAGCTCTCCTATCTGGGCGCGGATTTGCTCCTCCGGCAGAGGCTGATACTCCGGCCCTAGCTTTCGGAGACGAGCTAAAGCGGCCTTGTATTCGTCGAACAAGCTCACCACAACGTGGTGACAATGGCTCCCGATTTCCTGCACTAGTTCGTCGAATCTACGCTTGTGGTAAGCAAAATCCGTTGCTCGGCTTATAAGAATTGGATCATACCTCCAGATAACTCGCTCTCTACCAATTCGAGCCGCAAGCTCTTTAAAGGCGCTGATGCAGAGCTCCAAATCCGGCATGTGCGGTTCCAAAGCCCGCGGATAGCCGGTGAGCGTGTAGTGGAAGTAATAGCGGTACCCGAGGCCGTCCAGCTCCTCAAGGTAGGGCATCATTGGCCTCGGGTACCTGCTCCAAAACACTATGAGGTCAACCTGTTCCGGCTTGAGGTCAACAATGGATGTCTGCCTAGGGTTGAATGGATTTACCCAAAAGCAGAACCCATCCCTAATCCTATTTACGAACCACTCTGCATAAAAAGCTGGAATATCCGTACGCCTGCTGGCACTAATAATCACGGTTTTCCCAAAGCATTGCCAGGCGACCACACGGCGCCTTTTGCCTCATCCGATGTTGCCGAAATACTCCGGCAGATGCTTGCGGGCCAACTGCAACATCTCATCGGGAGACATTCCGGTGGTGCGTCCCGCGTTGTACTGCTCCATTATCTCCTCGTACATGCGCTCTATACCTGGGTGCCTCTTGTCGATCCATTCCTCCGGAGGCCGTCCAAGGTAAGAGTTGACCCAGTAAGCCACTCCGGCAACACCGGATTTGTCGGTCACTGTCACCCCGATGGGCCGCTTCAATATCTTCTTCGTGTCGAAGATGTTGTATATTTCCTCATCCTTGATTAAGCCGTCGGCGTGAATACCGGCGCTGGTTACGTTGAAGCCCGCCCCGACGAACGGATAGTTGTGCGGTATGGGTGTGCGAATCACATCACGCATGTACACCGCCAAATCCGTGATCACCGTGGTATCTATGCCGTTGGTGGATCCGGTTAAGGCGATGTACTCGATTATGGCTCCCTCCAAAGGTGGATTTCCTGTTCGTTCTCCAAAGCCAAACAGGGTAGTGTTTAAAGCCGCACACCCGTAGAGCCAGGCGGTAACGCCGTTAACCAGCACTTTGTGGAAGTCGTTGTGGCCGTGCCACTCCATTTGCCCCTTTGGGACTCCTGCTTCGTGGTGCAGAACATGCACCAGTTTGGGCACACTGCGCGGCAGTGTTGCTGAGGCCCAAGGCACACCATAGCCCAGAGTGTCGCAAAGCCGCACTTTAATGGGGACCTTGCTCTCTTCAGCGAGCTTCATAAGCTCGATGCAGAAGGGCACAACAAAACCGTAGATATCGGCCCTGGTTAAATCCTCCAGATGGCATCTGGGCAAAACCCCGGCTTCCAATGCGGCACGAACCACATCAAGATAGTCCTCCATTGCCTCCTTGCGCGTTTTGCCCATCTTATGGAAGATGTGGTAATCGGAGGCGGATGTGAGTATACCCGTCTCCTTCAAACCCATCTCCTTAACAAGCTGGAAGTCTTTCTTCACCGCACGAATCCAGCCGGTGATCTCCGGATAGCGGTGCCCAAGCTCTTGGCAGCGACGCACAGCCTCCTTGTCTTTCTCCGTGTAAAGGAAAAACTCGCACTGGCGAATGACGCCGTTAGGCCCCCCGAGCTTGCTCATCATGTCGTACAGGTCCACAATCTGCTGGACCGAGTACGGCGGCCGGGCCTGCTGTCCATCGCGGAAGGTGGTATCGGTTATGAATATCTCTTCTGGTGGTTCCATGGGAACCTCAAGACCGTCGAAAGTTATCTTTGGAACCTCGGTGTATGGGAATTGATCCCTCAGAAGGTTGGGTTCCGGTACATCTTGCAGAGGATACTGCTTTTTCAACCTTTGCAACTGAAACTTAGCCATGGTAACCTCCATTTCCAGAAACAGTAAACCTTCTATGCAGACGGCCGGCTGCGGGGAACAAAAGACTATTCAGCCTCATGCGGGGGGCACATAAGGAAGCGTTTTTGCTATGGTGATTATACTTCACGCTTTATGAAAAGGCAACGGCCATAAAACCTTCTCGATTTGGAAGCTGGTGCATTCTGCGAATCTAATCCCACCATGGGCTGATAAATCAGAATTGATCCCTTACCTGATCAGAATGAGACCCTCCCCTCTATCGACCACGTTCCGACATGTCTTTCGTCTGCACTGTAGCTCAGCTGTAGCCGCTTCCTGATGCGGTATGCCAGCTTCCACAGAAATTCCGACCGCGGACCGGAGAGGGTGTGCCGGTAGGTGAAGTAGAGGCGGCCCAGCAACTGCTTTGTTATCTGGAAGTGCGTTTCGGTTCCAAAATCATAAATTATGGCAAACTCCTCCAATCCCAGTGCCTCAGAAATAGCTTGTTCTATCGGTGAAGTAATCTCCGGCACAAAAGCCCCTACGAAAGCTTGACCAAGCTGTTCCCGCAGTATTCTGTCTGCATCCTGCCCGCGAAGGATGGCCTCGATCTCAGCCTGTCGTCCGACAGCCGCAAGCATCTGGCGGCTTGAGAGGCCCGGCGGATCCGACGAAAAAGTGGTTCTGGGATTTTCCATGGGGCCGGATAGGTCAACCGTGATTGTGTACCGCTGACGCTCGCCGTTGCGTCCAGTGCGGGCATAAACCGAGGTTTGAGCGGAGAGATCCAGAAGCACTCTGCCGCCTCTGCGCGGTGAGTAAGAAACGCGCATTACACCACCTGGAACTATTCGGAACCTCTGAGTGGCAAAGCGAACGCTTCCTGACTGGAACGTAAGGGTTCCTGATATTTCCGGTTCAGACAAGCTTCCGGTTAGGTAGAGCCCATCGGTCACGGTAGCGCGCAGTCCACCCCTGATCAACTGAAAATTGCGCCCAAGCCGAAACCTGAAAGGCTGTGCTCCATCTTGGGCCCCTAGCAGGACAACCGGAAGATTCCGCAGAGCGGAGGGCGCCTTTGAAGCCTGAGGTTGAACCGGCAGGCTCAAGCCGCCTTCGGAAGCCACTATCTCCCCTTCCAGCCTGGCATCCCGGCCGCTTTCTCGGCTGAGCCTTAAATCCCCGGTGAGAGAGCCGCGGAAGACCTCGCCGTAAACACCGCTGGCGTTGACCAAATGCAACTGCAGTCCCGACGCATGCAGTTTCACATCGAACGGCGAGCGCGGCAAGCCTGCCAGCGACACTTTCCCTTCGCCTTCAAGCGTTCCGCCTTCGCTGGAGCCTAACTTCAGCTCCTTAATGACAGCAGTACTGTCCTGCAGTTCCAGAACAGCTCTCAAGTTCTGGAAGGAGTTTTTAACCCTGCTCAAAGAGAGGGTCTCAGCATCGGCTTCAACAACCCCTTCCAAAACCGGGTGTTCCAAATCCCCCTTTACTTTCACAGCGCCTTTTACTTCCCCTTCAATGTTGCTTACTTCGTCCGTCATTAGGGTAAGGGCGGATAGGTCTTGTCGAGCGATCGAAAGCTCTAAGTCCATGGGTTTGTCTTTCGGCAGGCCGACGGGGGACCAAGAAAACGGCAGTGTACCGCTCACCGTGGCCTGGAACATGTCTCCGGCAACCGCAACGTTGCCGAGCTCCAACTTGTCTCCCTGAACGGTAATCCCTGGTGCGGAAACCAACCTCACCGCAACATCTCCAACCTTCAAAGACGAAGTGCTAACAGATGCACGGAGGAGCGGCCTGTCTAT
>JBMFPP010000207.1:3918-5260 GCA_049969055.1 Armatimonadota bacterium
CCGATACGGAGCTGGACAATCCGAGCAGTGGACCCAATGCGGCCAGGTTAACGTTGCTCGCTTCTATGTCGAGATCGAGCTCGCCGCCGAAACCGGTTGAACCGGTTACGGATACCCTGAGCTGTTCTCCTGCCGCTGTGAGTCTGCGCACCAAAACCTTTCCATCCGCGATGGCGAGGTCCCCGGAAACTTTTGAAAGCTGTTCGCCTCGGATTTTGAGAGCGTTTGAGTCGAACACAGCGGTGCCGTCCAGCTCGCTTCCGGAGCCGGACAACAGTACGGCGCCGTCAAATGCACCGGAAATCGGCCGAGGAAGATTTTGCAGCGAGGAGTCGACTTTTTCGTGCACATGGTCCGGCAGGAGAGGGCTGACAGCCTGAACGCACCTCAGCATCTGCCCGACGTCTGTGTTGGATATGGAGGCCGCCACCAGTGGGCGTCCGCCTTGGGGGAAAAAAGCCGTTCCGGAAACCGTTAGTCCGGGTCCATCTGCTGTAAAACGGTTGAATGCAATTTCGGAAGGAGACCAAGATACTTCCCCTGCCAGCTCCACCGACGGAGCTGGAGGAAGAGAGAACCCCTCGACAGATACCGCCATTCTTCCGCTGATCCCGCCGACCTCTCCTTGCGCCGTAAAGTCGGCGCTGAGAATGCCGCTGGCAGGTGCCGCAATCTCCGGCTTGCCAAACTCGAAGGCAGTGAAATCCGGAATGCGTTCGGCCAAGCCGGTTTGGCGAATTAGGCTTTCAACAACGGGAAGGTCAACGCCCTGCACGCTTCCGGAGATGCTCAACCACTTCTGCCGAGGCAGGTATATCAGTTCCTTCACCGCTATTGAGCCTGCGGGCAACTGCAGTCGAGCATCTCGCACAGCTATCCTGTCGTTTGCCCACTCAAAACTCGCGGCGGTGCTGTTCAAACTAACCGCTCCCACAGACAGCGGGCCGCAGGATGCGTGTGCCGAAATCTTGGGAGATTCCAAAGGCCCGGTAACGGTGACGACGGCATGAGAGCTTCCTTCGATTTCGAAGGGCAAACCGGCGGCATTCCGAAGCGCCGCAAGGTCTAAGTCGCCCCCAGAAAGGCCGATTTCCACCAACCCGTCTGGTGTGATTTTGCCCTCCCCGGTTAAGTGAAGTCCCGGTCCTACCAGAGAGACCTCATTCAGTGCGGTGCCATCTGCAGAGGAGTTAAATTTGGCGGCCGCGCTTAAGCTGGTCCCGTTAAGCAATGTTAAACCGTCGGCTTCCGCCTCACCGCTGACGCGCCACCCATCAGGCGCACCATACACCCTCAAGCGCCCGTTTAGGACTCCGGGCACCTCTTTTTTAACTCCAAACGC
>JBMFPP010000208.1:0-5222 GCA_049969055.1 Armatimonadota bacterium
CCCAAGCGTCGGCCGCGGTTTCATCCCAGAAGCGCTTCATTTTCCAGGAGAGAGTACCCATGTTCGTTGGAGTGCCGACCGCTATTCCGTCGCTCCAAAGCAGATCTTCCGCTGAGGCTTCATCCACGCTTTTTACGCGGACCTCGGTCCCGTCTATTTCTGCCGCCCCCTCGCCCACGAGGACGGCCATCTTCTTGGTGTTTCCGGAAGCGCTGTCGTAAAGAACCAAAACCTTACCCAAGGCGTGCTCCTCCCTGTCTTTTTGTTAGATATGTCGTTCTAATGTTTTGTCCGGAGCTGAAGGATTCCTTTCAGGGCGGCTGTGCAAAGCCAATCTTCTAGATAGTGCGAAAACAGGCTGGGGGTTTGCGCTTTTGCTGAAGCAGGAGCGAAAATAGAGAAAGCGAATATGCTCAAAGCAAGGCTTTTAATATTGACCGCGAAGTAGAAGCTTTGGCAGTGCGTTATAGGGGGGAAGTGATGCGGTTGTTGCCGGCTTTGATTGCGGTGGTTTCGGCGGCAGGTTTTGGATCTGCTCGGCTGGAGAGAGAAGTGTGCGCTTGGCGGTTTGCCGGGAGCGCGCAGGGTTGGCAGGCGCTGAACAATGTGGTTTTGGAGCCTGAGCCCCAGGCGTTGGTCTTCAAATCCACAGGGGGAGATCCGTATGCGGCTGGACCGCCGGTTGAATTTACCGCCAGCGAATACCATTACATACGCATCAGGGCGGCTTCAAATGTATCTGGTGATGCGCAGATTTATTGGGCAGAGGGCAGGTCGGCTCAGGACGCACAGTTTCGAGCGGAGCATTTTGTAACCTTCCGTGTTGAAGGGGATGGACGCATGCGCACTCATACAGTGCTCCCGCCGTGGACTCCGGGCGCGAAGGTTTTCCGCATACGGTTGGATCTGCCTGATGTACCGGGGGCCGTTCTCCGAGTGGCGGAATTCGCGGTTGTGGAAAGACCGGTTGAGGCGCCGAAGCCGGAGCCGGCTTACCAGTTCCAGCGGGCGGAAGACGCCGCCGGGTGGATTCCGTACGCCGATGTGGCCTCGCTTGAAGTGAGGTCAAGAGCACTGAGGGTTGTGTCGGGCGGTCCGGAGCCGCTTGTGTTGAGCCCCGTGTTCAGAGTGAAGAGCGAGGCGGTGCGCTATTTGGCCGTGAATATGGCGGTGAAAGGCGCACAGACGGCGCAGCTGAGGTGCCGCGGCGAAACATCGGCTATTTCGCCGGCGCATAGGTTGGATTTTGCCGTGGCGGCGGATGGGCGCTATCACACGTACAATGTTGAGTTGTCGCAGATAAAGACTCTTCCGGATGTACTGACGCGGTTCGCTGTGGGTTTAGCAGATGCAGGCGCCGGTGCAAGCTTTTCGATTAGGTGGGTGCGGCTTGCGTATGAACCTGCCGGTCCTGCCGAGCCGGTGATAAAAAGCCTGTTTGGCCCCGGCTCGATTGTTGAGGCGGGGGCGGAGGTGCCTGTAACTGCGGTTGTTCGGAACGTTGGAGCGGCACCAACGGGAAAGATTTCTCTGCGCCTGCAGGTTCCAAGCGGGTGCCGAATCGTTGGGAGTGAGGATGTAGAACTGCCGTCGATCGCGCCTATGTCCGAGAAGCAGGCTGTATGGCATGTGGTCTTTCCTGAAGCGAGGACTTTCCGCAGGTTCTCTGTGAAAGCATCTCTCACCAGCGGGGGGATCAGGCATTCGGCGTCGGCATCGTTTGCGGCAACTCGCATGCCAACCCCTAACAGCGGTGTTCAGCCCGGGGATATCGTGGTGAGATCCGGGCCGGCATGTTTGGTTTTGGCCAAGAACAAGTACGGATACGGCCCCTGCGTTCTTTACATAAACGGGCGCGGCGGTTGGCAGAAAGTGGGAGCCATGGCTTCGCTGGGCACCGTTGCAGTTTTGGAGAAAGGCCGAGTGCGCGAGCGGGCTGTTTCGGTGCCGCCTAAAGATGAAGCGGAAACCGCAGACGGCGGCGTCGAGCTTAATACATCCTGGAAGGATTCGGAAGGGCGCAGGTGGACTTTCCGCGCATCTGTTCACCCCGGCAGGGAGAGCGGATGTATAGATTTGAGCGCAAGGCTTTCTTGCGGTGAAAAGGCAGAAATTCTTGGCTTTGCATTTCCGGAGCTTTTGGTCGGCGACGGCTCTTTCGGGGAGGCACGCGATATAGGTTTATTTCCCGGATTAGAGTACTTACTGCCCGGCGAGCGTTCTTCGGGCACGGATTTCGCCGCATCCACCGTGGCGAAGAGACTGGCTCCGCATCCACACAAGGTTACCGTGCCTCTTATGAGCATCATACGCGATGCGAAGGCCGTGGGCTTAATGTGGGATCCAAAACAGCGTTGGGACGGAACGCACGACAGGCCTATAGCGCGGTTTGCCTCCCCGAACTTTGTCTACAACCAGCCGAACCACTGGATGTCTCTTGCTGTTCCGGGTTTGGGAGAGTGGTTTGTTGAGAACAGCCTTTTGGCTGGGCGGCCGTTTGAGCTTGAGCCCGGCCGCGAGATTTCTTTGGGATGCACAATATTTGCGGTACCGGCGGCGGATGTTGACGGCGTGATGCGTCTGTGGATACGCTGGTCGGGAGGGCTTCCTACGCCTCCTGCGCCACCTTACGGCCTTGCAACCCAGATACGCGCCTTACTGCGCGAGTACACCCAAACCGCATGGGTGCCGGAGCAGGCCAAGTGGCACCGCGCTTTGAGCGATCCTTGGGGGCCGAGCTATACAGAGTTCCACGCACTGCACCTGCTGTGGGAGCTGGAGAGGGGGCTTTCCGGCCCTGAAGGCGAGCGTGCGAGGCAGGTGTTGGATGCGGCCCTGCGCGCTCAGGAGGCGTCAGGCGGCGATTTGGGCTTCAGTGTGGCTTTCCACCGCGGCGGAATTGAGAAGGCCTGCCGCAATCTGCGGGCTGAGGCTGTTCATCTATCCGCTTTTGTGCGCGCAGATGGAAGCGTGCCTTTCCGCCCCGAGCCGACCCATGCCGTGTTTGGGAAAACTGGGGACAGCTCCTCGGGGCATACGGCAACAACGGCTTGGCGTTTGTGGCAGTTGGCCCTCATAACGGGAAGCAGTGAGGCGGTAAATGCCGGACTGCGCGCTATTGCCTACCTTGATACCCAAAAGCGGCCGGAGGGGGCGCAGACTTGGGAGCTTCCTTTGCATGTGCCGGATGTGTTAGCCGCCGCGCATGCCGTCCGCTGTTGCGTGGCGGCGTACCAGGTTACCGGGGACAAATCGTATTTGAGGAGAGCAGTACAGTGGGCGTACCGCGGTTTGCCGTTCATTTACTTGTGGGGCGCACCAGATCGCCCAATTATGCTTTACGGCTCCATTCCGGTTTTCGGGGCAACCTGGTTTACTGGGGCGTGGTTCGGGCGCATTGTGCAGTGGAACGGATTGGAATTCGCCGATGCACTGCTTCAGCTCAGCCGATTTGACAGTACCGAAGATTGGAGACGCATTGCGGAAGGGATTACCAACTGTGCCCTCAGACAGCAGAGGCCTATAGACCGCAAGGAGCATGCTTTTGCCAGCGCTATTCCCGACTGCGGCCATGCAGGCATGTATCCTGATTCGTACGACCCAGTCGCCGGCACCGATTCGTACCACTGGTGCTTAAGCAGTGAGGGCATTGCCAACATTGTTTACAAGCTCAACGGCATTGATCCAACAGTGAAGTTCGAGGTACTGCACGGCCCCGGCGGCAAACGTGTGCACGTAAGCTCGGTGGCTTATGTGAGCGATGCCAGTTTTGACGGGAACCGCGTGCGCATGAAGCTGAAGTACCCCGTGGGGCTGACGCACCACTTGATGATGGTGCTTCCCCAAAAGCCGAATTCGGTGAGAGTTGGATCTTCTGACCTTGAGGAAACGGCGGATCTCGACTCTGCGGCAGAAGGTTGGAAGTGGGACTCGGAAAGAGGATTCCTCTATGTGAAGTTGAGACAGCGGTCGGAAACCGTTCAGCTTTTTGTTGAAATCGGGGAACGGTGAGCGCAGTTGCCGCTCGCTTTTGCACAGCTCTGTGGAGGAGTTGATGACTCGAAGGTGTATCTAAGCTCTGTGGGTGCCTATTTGGGCTGACGTGCGAGACTTCGAAGAAGGGTTGTGGGGGTTATGGTTTGCATGATCGCAACAGGGCTAAATTTTTTGTGGGGTGTTTTAGGTTACACGGGTGTCGAAATTTCCTCCGCAATGGAGCGCACCAAAGTAACCCTTACCATCTATGGTCCGTCTCTTACCCTGGTGGAGGAAGAGAGGAAAATTGCGCTTTCGAAAGGCGTGAACAGGGTGGTTTTCACGTGGCCGGAGGGTAAGGTAGAACCGGACACGGTTCACATAGAGTCTGTCAAGCCGCAGGATGTTTGGTCGGTTCGCAGGGCGAGCCTGCGCGCCGGCAACGAATCCGTGGTTTGGGAGGTAGAAAGCAATAGAGATTGGAGCGGGCCCGTTCGCGTATCCTACTATCTTAGGGGGTTCAGCTGGAACTTCCGCTACGAGGCTTTCACCGACTCGAATGAAAGCCAAATGGAGCTTATAGGTTGGGCGGGGATCACGAACAACACTGATGAAGCGTACAGAAATGCCAAGGTGCGCCTGGTTTTGGGTTCGCCTAGGTTGGTTCCCTCGCCGCGCAGAGGAGTCGTTTTCGCGCCGCCAACTCCCAAGGCGGCCGCTGAGGCACTTTACCCAGAGGCCGAGAGAAGGACGTTTGAAGCAGAGTTCGAACAGACCGGCTTTTCCGAGTATTCAATGTTCACTCTGAAAGAGCCGGAGTCTTTAGAGCCGTCCGAGACGCGGCAGGCAATTGCAATCCGTGCGCCCAAAGTGCCGGTCAAAAAGTATTACATGTACGATCCGCGCACTTACGGCGAGCAGGTGGCGATGCTGTACGAGTTTAAAAACTCGAAAGAGAACGGCCTTGGCGAGCCTCTACCGAACGGGGTTATCCGCGTGTTCCGGCGCGACGAGGATGGAACACTGGCGCTCTTGGGGGAAGCTACGACAGGTTTAGTCCCCACTAACGAAGACGTGAAGCTACACCTCGGTACGGCGGGAAGCGTAATTGTGGAGCGCAAACTTTTGGACATTCAGCGCGCCAACGAAGTGATGGATCCGGAGAAGAGACGCGTGGTGAGGTACGACCAGATAGAGCAGTATCGAATATCGGTGCGCAACCGAGGGGAAAAGCAGGCTGAGGTACG
>JBMFPP010000209.1:0-5221 GCA_049969055.1 Armatimonadota bacterium
CTTCTCGTCGGAGATGCAGACCCACTTCTCGAGGCCATTGTTCTATATTTCGACGAGATCGCGAGCGATGGAGTGCGGTCAGGGAGCCCAACGAGCTCATCCGCGCCCTCGATGAAGCAGGGGCTGAGCTCCCATTCACCGGGGGAGGGGAAGCCGTTGGCGGGCGCCTCCGGGAAGTGAAAAAGAGCCTGGAGCTGATGGAGATTTGCCTCGGTACCATGCAGTGGGGGACCCATACAATCTTTTCCCTCGGGAAGAGGAAGGAAGTCTAGCCACTAACCCCCTGGTTCTTGGGTTGATTGTCCGGCAGGTCTTCCAAGGCCCGCCGGACAGCGTTTCTTTGCCGCACAGTGGCTCCTCCTTCGCCCCCAAGGACCATCCAGAATCCGCAGAGTTTTTGGAGGCACTTTCCGTTGATTCTGGATCCCTGGGACTGCTTGGGGACAGTTGGGCCGACGGCCCGCGGGATGACTGAAGCCTGGGGAATTGACCCCGAGGCCCCTTTTGACTGTGCAACTGATTCGCGAACGTCCCCCCAAAGTCGAGGGGGTTACCCCAGCAAACTCGTGGACGATTTCATGAACCTGGAGGGCGAGGGGTGTGTCCCCGCCATGGGGAGAGCTGCCTTAGATGGAGACGACGAGGCCGCGGTTGGTTCCCGCGCTGCAGGCCCGGATATCGGGGCCGAAGGCCGGGGACAGGTGATCCCCAGGCCGCGGTCAGAACCATCACGTACCCCGGTTTGCCCGGGGGATACAGGTCGTCCTCGGCCCGGGCTGGGGTGTAAGTTTCGGTAAGAAGCGCGGTGGCGATGGCGGCCTCGGCAGCCGGTGCCGCTTATACCCCTTGATCTTACCTCAACCCCGCCGCTTTCTGAAAATTTGCCCTAGATACACCTGTTTTCGAACCCAAGACCAGCTTGTTCTTTTTCCGCCCGATCCCCTTACAGGATGAAACAACGCGGTTGTGGAAAAATAAATTGCAGAGCGATTTCCAAGAGAGCGGAGGACCGCATGCTCAACCCTCTAAAAGCAGCCGTTGTTGGCGCGGCAGGCATCGGTAAATATCATGCTCAGTGGTACGCCGCCGAAGGGTGTGAAGTAACCGCAGTGGTCGGCACCACACCGCAAAGCGCCGCCGAAGCCGCCGAAACCCTGAAAAGCTTGTTCGGTATCCAGGCCCGCGGTTATCACAGCTTAGACGAGATGCTGGAAAGAGAAGCGCCGAACTGCGTGAGCGTGTGCACCCCGCCAAATTCTCACCTAGAGCCGGTTTTGAAATGTTTGCAGGCAGGCGTTCACGTTATGTGCGAAAAGCCCCTACACTGGAGGGATGATCTTGACGCCAACAGCATCCTATCCGGCGCAAAGCAGATGGTAGATGCGGCCGAATCATGCGGGCGCATCCTCGCGGTGAACACCCAATACGCGGCGGCGCTGGAACCTTTCTTCGCAATTTACAGCAGTGAGCGCGGCCAGCCCGATCGAATCGAAAGTTTCCTCTTCGAAATGGAGTCAAAGGGGAGCCGCAGAGGACCCAACGAATATGAGGAGATCTGGAGGGAGCTGGGTCCGCACGCCCTCAGCTTGCTGTTGGGTGCCCTGCCGTATGGGAAAATAGATTTGAGCACCCTGGAAGCCGAAATGGACAGGGATTATGTAAACGTACGCTTCCAGTGGATAGGCGAAGGTGCTACGCCCTGCGATGTGACCATATTAACGCGCTGTATCCGCGAAGGACAGCCGAAGCGCAGGTTCGGCATCAACGGTTTTGTTGTGGATATCGGCGCCGTGCGCGAAGACGGTGTTTACAAAACGGTTCTGCGGCACGGCGAAAGCGAAGTGCGGTGGGACGACCTGGTTCGCATTTCGATTCGACGGTTTACTGCGGCTGTGCGCGGCGAAGCCGAGCCGCTGGTAAGCGCAAAAGACAACCTGAGAAATCTCGAAGTACAGCTTCAGGTTCTGCAGAAACTGCTGGGAGTAACCCCGCGAAGCTCGTCCCAACGGTAAGCGTGGTGAGACGAGCTCCGCGGAGCCGATGCGGCAGTCATGTGCCCAGCCTGGTGAGCTTTGTACCGCAGTCCGGGCACGTACCTTGAGTGGCAGGTTTGTTGTTCTTCATGATAACTCGCACGGGGTCGCGCATGATCTTCTTGCTTTTACATTTAACGCAGTAGGCTTCCATGTGCACCACCTCCTACAGCATTCTCGGAAGCAGAGCCGCTTCTTTTTAGGTAGGCTGGAGAAATTGGTTTGGTGTTAAAACAATGAGCGAGAGGGAGCAGGAACACGAGCCGGGTTGGATGCGTCCAACCACGCTTGAATCCACAGAGCGAAAAGTTTCTTTGGTTCGCTCTGCCGCGCTTTTGATCGTGGTGATGACACTGCGGCCGCAGGCGCTACAGCCGCAATACGCCCGCTTGTTCATACCGCTGGTGCTCGTTGGGTGCATATACATCCTGGCCGCCGGTCTTATGCCGCTGAGAGCGAAAGACCCGCGCCGCTTTACCTGTATAGTGCTCACCCTGGATCTCATTTTCGTTACGCTGATAGTGCAGGTAACCGGGGGGATTTTCAGCGGGTACTTGGCATTGTATTTTCTGCCAGTTTTAAGGGCCAGCGCAACAATGCGCCTGCGCGATGGAATGGCCACCACCGCACTGGCAATCCTTCTCACCTGGTATCTCGCCGCTCTGTCAAAGTCATCCGAGCTTTTGCTTTGGCGGCTTGTTTTGATTGATGGCTTGCTGGTGGCTGTTGCACTTTTCTTCGGACTGCTGGCGCGCGAAACTCGAAACTACCGCTCGGCCCTCAACCGCCTGGATGAAGCCCACAAAAAGCTTCAAGAGCAGGCGGTCCTCCTGCGCGAGCTTGCGATAAGAGATAGCTTAACCGGCCTGTACGACCGCCGGTACTTCGACGACAGGTTGAACGATGAGCTGGTCCGTGCGCACAGGTACAGTCGGCCTTTTTCGGTGCTTCTAATCGAGGTAAATGGGCTTCGGAGGCTGAACAACGCGCGCGGCACAGCGGCCGGTGATGCGGCACTTAAGCGCATTGCTGACGTGCTGGGCGCAAACTGCCGCTCTATTGATGTGGTTGCGCGCTACGGCGGAGACGGCTTTGCGGTTTTGCTTCCGGAAACCGGGCCGGATGGAGCCGCGGCGCTGGCGGCCAGAATACGTGAAATCACAGCAAACGATCCGGACGGTTTGTGGTTGAGTTTGGGGTCCGCCTCCTACCCAAATGACGGCGCTAACGCCGTGGACCTAATAAAAACTGCCGATACAGCCCTTGCCAAAGATCGGGAGAGCAGACACGGCCCAAAGGCTAAGAACGCCGTTTAAGCACCAAACACAGCGCCCAACCCGCTTAAAATTCCCTCAACCAACGCACCTCAGTTCGTACCAGCAGACGCTTTGCGACCGGCATCCAATCCAAATGCGCTCACGTTGTTCTCTGTTTTAAGGAATCTTCGTAGGATATTTCCCTGAATTGGCTAAATACAAAAATGGGCTCTCGCACGGGGTCGCTCATCTCGCGCTTGCCACAGCCCTTATTACTTGCCGCGGGTGAGGGGAAACAAAGGTTCCCTTCTCCCTGCCTGCTTGCCAGCAAACAGGCAGTGGAAGAAGGGGGTGGGGTGTACCTGCTCTTGCCTCCACTTCCTAAAAACAAGATGGGCACGGAGTTGGGAGGTGATCGGATGAGGCGCTTCCGAAATTGCGTGGTGTTGGCTGTGTTCTGCGGGCTGTTTTTGCTTGCTCATCCCCACGAAGCCGCCTACGCGCAGACACGCCCGGGAAGAGGGTTTGTGCTGTTGTTCGATGGCAAAACGCTGAACGGATGGCACGTCAGCAGTAAAACCCCGCACGGCTCCGGCGGAAGATGGGAGGTTGTCGATGGAGCGATCGTGGGAAGACAGCATCCACCCGGCCAAGGCGGCATCCTGATCACCGATAAGCAGTTCGAAGACTTCGAGCTTATTGTTGATGTAAAGCCGGATTGGGGTACCGACAGCGGCATCTTCCTAAGAAGCAGTGAGCAGGGCCAGTGCTACCAAGTGATGGTGGACTATCATGCCGGCGGCAACATAGGCGGTATTTACGGGGAGGGGCTTCCGGACGGCTTGCACCACCGCACCTACGACCTCAATGAGCGCGGGGAAGTCGTGCCGAACAGGGCCCTTTCCGGAGGAGAACCGCTCCGCTTCAAGCCGAAGGATTGGCCGAAAATATGGAAGCGCGATGATTGGAACCGCCTTCGCATCCGCATTTTGGGCAACCCGCCGACCATAACCGTGTGGCTGAACGGGCGCTTGATAACGGAGTTTACCGACACAAAAAGGCGCCTGCCGAACAAAGGCGGAATTGCTTTTCAGGTGCACGGGGGCGGCGATACCAGTGCCCTTGCGGTGAGGTTCCGCGACATATGGCTCCGGGCGCTTACGCCCCCAAGTCCGGTTCCAAATTTCTAAAAAGGCACGGTGGAGCAGCGTATTGAAAGGAGGATTATCTGTGGATAAGGTAAGATGCGGCGTTATAGGCACAGGCGGCATGGGCAGTGCCCACTGCCGAATGATACAAGACATTCCGGAGGTTGAGCTAACCGCAGTTTGCGACATCGATGCGGAAGTGTGCAAATCTATATCTGAAAAGTACGGCGTGCCCGGCTTCACGGACCACAAGGAGCTGTTAGACAGCGGATTGGTGGATATGGTTATCATTGCCACCCCGCACTACTTCCATCCGCCGATCGCAATTGATGCTTTCCAGCGCGGTATCCACGTGATGTCCGAAAAACCTATTTCCGTTACAGTGTCCGAGGCGGACGCAATGATCGATGCGTGGCGCAAATCGGGCGCGAAGTTCGGCGTGATGTACCAAATGCGGACCTCTCCGGTTAACCAGGCCGCCAAGAAGCTTATAGACGAAGGTCGGATCGGTGAGATATACCGCACCTGCCTGATCATGGGGTGGTACCGCAGTCAAGCCTACTACGACTCCGGCGGTTGGCGCGCAACCTGGGCCGGCGAGGGCGGCGGCGTTTTGATAAACCAGTCGCCGCACCTCCTCGACTTGTTTACATGGTTGGCCGGCCTGCCCAGCAAAATTACGGGAGGCATTGCAACCCGCATCCACGACATCGAGGTGGAGGACGAAGCCTTTGCCGTTCTGGAGTATCCAAACGGTGCGCATGGATACATTCACACAAGCGTT
>JBMFPP010000210.1:0-5220 GCA_049969055.1 Armatimonadota bacterium
GCTGGAACAGCAGATCAGCATTGGGCCGGGCGGCCCGATCTCCATGCGTGCATATCGGGATATTCGGCGCGGCCTCGGAGTGACGCCGGCCGTGGAAAAGGTGCCGTTGGAGCTGATAAACCTGGATTACTTCCCCAAAGCTCCAAGGGTAACCCTTCCAACAAGAAGTTTTGACGTTCAATTAATCACTGTTGGTTTGTCAAATCTTCTTGAAGACGGAAGCACCGCCGACTTCTCTGAGGTAAACCTAACTCTAGACCGCCCCTCCGCCGAAGCAGAGGCTCAGCGCTGTTTCAACTGCGGACTGTGCAATATGTGCGGAAACTGCTTCCATTTCTGCCCCGACTCCGCAGTACTGCGCCGCAGAGGTTGGGGCTTTGAAATTGATTTGGATCACTGCAAGGGCTGTGCGGTCTGCGTGGAAGAATGCCCACGCGGAGCCATGAGCATGGTTCCGGAGCCAACCGTGGAAACGGGATAGCCGGAACCCATCAACCAAGAAGTTTTGACGTTCGATTAATTGCTGTGGGTTTGTCAAAACTTCTTGCAAGAAGTTTTGACGTTCGATTAATTGCTGTGGGTTTGTCAAAACTTCTTGATCTGGCGGGAGCACTTGGCTATGGATGTTGAGATTGGTGGGACAGTTTTGATGAACGGGGCCGAGGCGATGGCGCTTGCCTTCCGCCTGGCCGGAATTCGGATCGCTTATACTTATCCTATCACCCCGCAGAGCGAGGTTATGGAGGTTTTGGCTTCGGACCCGAACGTGACCTGCGTGGCGGCAGACTCCGAGTACAATGTGCTTGCCGGCGCGGAGGGGGTTCTTTGGGCCGGCGAGCGGTGTGCCGTTGCCACAGCATCGCAGGGACTGCTGTTCATGTCCGAGCTGATGTGGGAGGTGGCCGGGAACCGGCTTCCGCTGGTTATGGGTGCGTTCAGCCGCGGCGTGAAGGGACCGGGGTGGTGCCTCGGCTCCCAGCAGAACGATGTGTTCTTCATGCGCGATACCGGCTGGATGCACTTTATCTGCGAGTCGGCCCAGCAGGTGCTGGACCTAATGCTGATTGCCTTCCGTGTGGCGGAAACGGTGTTCCTTCCCGCAATCGTCAGCGCAGACGGGTACTACGTATCTCACGAGAAGGAGGCCGTAGCCGTTCCAACTGAGGCAGAATGCCGCGAGTACTTGGGGAATCCTCCCCGCGGTGAGCTTCCTCAGGCTGGGGTGCCTGCCAGCTTCGGCGGCCTGGTGCCGGCGAAGAAGTTTTTCCGCCTCTCTTGCAACATCCAGAGGGATATGACGGCGGCGCTGCAAGTGTTTCAAAGCGCCGCAGAGGAGTACGGTGCCAGGTTCGGACGGCTGTACCACCCTGTGGATTACCTTTTCGCCGAAGATGCCGAGACGCTAATCGTTACGGCTGGGGCGATGGGGGGCACTGCAGAGCATGTGGTTCGCCTGCTGCGAGAAGATGGTCGGCGCGTTGGTCTTGCCCGCGTGAGGTGCTTCCGTCCGTTCCCGGCCGAGGATATCCGGCGCGGCCTCCGAAACGCAAAGCGGGTTCTTGTGCTGGACCGCAACCTCGCTTACGGGCTGGGCGGGGTTCTGGCGTCGGAAGTGCGTTTGGCCTTGGCCGGCAACAGCGCAGATCCCATCTGCGTGCCGGTGTACGGCTTTGTTACCGGATTGGGCGGGCTTGATGTAACACCGGAGATGGTTCTGGCCGCCGTGGAGTACACCAATACCGCTCCGGCCGCGGCCGGTCCGCTCTATCTTGTGGAGGACGGCATTGAACAGTAGCATAAGGCTTGATGAGCTGGCGGAGGTGTTTAAGCCCTCCGTTCCCGAAAAAGATCTCTTCGGTCCCGGTCACAACGCATGTCCGGGTTGTGGTTCTACCCCCGCGGTGCGCATGGTGATGCGGGTGATCGGAGAACGGGCGATTTATCTCGTCCCCGCGAGCTGTGCCAGCCTGTACGTAGCCCCTTCGGATACGATCACGCCCGCGGCGCCCGTAATTCATACGGTTTTTGCGGGTGCTTTTGCTCAAGCGGAGGGGCTTTCGTACGCCCTGCGCAGGCGCGGCCGCGACGAACTTGTGGTTGTGTGGGCCGGCGACGGCGCCTGCTACGATATTGGATTGGGGGGACTGTCTGGAATTGCGGCGCGCGGCGCCGATGTGCTGGTTTTCTGCAACGACAACGAGGGATACCAAAACACCGGCGGGCACCAAAGCTCCGCCACACCGCCGAGTGCTACCACGCCGTCCGGCCGCCCAACTGCCGAAGATGCTCCTGCAATTCAACAGCGCAAGGACCTTGTGGAGATCATCGCCGCCCACCGCGTGCCGTACATCGCCACAGCATGCCCGGCCTTCCCAGAGGATTTGGAGGCGAAAGTTCGCAAGGCGAAAAGCATCAAGGGCTTCCGCATGATCTTGGTGCTTACCACCTGCGTAACTTGGGGGGTTGAGGCACGCTACTCCATGAAAGTGGCCCGCCTGGCAGTGGATACCGGCTACTTCCCCCTGTACGAGGTGGAAAACGGCATACGCTACCGAATCACCTACGAACCGCCTATGCGTCCGGTGGAGGAGTTCGCCGCTCTGCAGAAGCGCTTCCACAACAACAGTTTGGACGGCTTAAAACACGAAATACAGATGAAGTGGGAGGATCTGCGCTTCAAGGCCTCCCGGTTCCGCTGAGCGTTTTGTGCACGACCAGCCGCACCGCCTGCTGATACTTAAAGTTCGGACATCGATCGCTGGTGTGGCACTTGAGGCAAACTCTTTCCGGCACCGAGGCCTTGATAAGGTGCGCAGAGGGTTTCTTCTGGTCTGCTGTTTCCGCGTGCCGGCGTCCCTCCCCGTGGCATGATTCGCACTGCACCCCGCCCAGGTGGCCTGTGTACTTGCGGTTGAGGTATCCGCCCGGCTTTCCACTGCCAACCGTGTGGCATTCCAAACACTCCGGCAGGCTTGCGTTAAGCCCCTGCCCCCCTTTGGCCAGTGTTTCGAATGCCCGTGCGTGGCGCGTTTTCAACCACTGCTCCGCCTCCTGCTTGTGGCATTTGGCGCACACCCGCCAGCCCACATAGGGGCTTTGAGTTTGCGGCGGCCCGGCGGCCTCAACCCAGTTGGCAACCCGCTTTTTATACTCCAGAATCGCAGGAACTACTGCCGGATGGTCTTTGAATACAGAGCTCAGCTCCGTTATTACGTTTCGGAACTCCTTCAACTTCAGCTCCTGCGTGAACCAAAGCTCCAGCTTGGCGGCGAAGCGGCCCCTGTCTCCATTTGCTACAATAATTGTCTTTCCGCGCCGAATCGGCTGTTGTGTGGCTGTACTGCCGACGTGGCCGGCTATCAAGAGGTCAATGCCGGGGACCGCATCCGCCATCTTCATACAAACAGGCAGGTCCGCATGCACCATCAGGATAACAAAATCGCACTGCTCTCGAAGCTTTCGAACCGCCCGCTGTGCGCACGCCGTCAGCTCCTGGTCTGGAAGCTCTTGAATCCCATCGGCACTGCGCACCCATTCGGATACACCGGAGACTCCAACGATCAGCGGCCGATTCCGACCAGGTAGAGCAAAAGAAAAAACCCGGTGTTCCTGCGCCCACTGCGGCTGAGCATCTCGGTTTGCACAGACGAACGGCAGTGTGCGGCCCGCATTTGTGTTCAGCACGCTCATGCCGTACCGAAGGTCGGCATCTCCTGCAAGCAGTGCATCGTACCGCGCGATATTGAAGAACTGCACAGCGGCCTTGCCCTTTGCCTCGTGCTCTAGGCCGCCTCCGCCCACAATATCCCCCGCGAAAAGCAGAAGCCGCCGTGGTGCAGTTTGCTTCAAAGAGCTTAGGTAGGTCAATCGGCGGGCCGCTCCGCCCAGCACATTTCCACTGCACCGGCACGGCTCAACGTACCCCACCAATCCGGAGAAGTAATCCACCACAAGGTCGGGCTGAGGCTGGCGGATGTGCGTCTGCACTGCCGCAAGGCACAAAAGCACCAATCCGAAGGCCGGGAACAGCCTCATAAGCAAAAGGGGCGCCGCAGGAGGGCGCGCCCACAGTGCAAACGCCTCCTGCGGCAGAGTTAACAAGCGGTTTTACAGCTTGCCCAAACCGACGGCGGCGCGGAGGATCTGCGTGACCTCCGCAATTTCGATCCTCCCGTTGCCGTTCAGATCTCCGGCTTTGAGTTGTTCAGCGGTAGCCGTTTGCAGGCCGACGGCGATTCGCAGAGCCAGCGTTGCATCGGGGATGCCAACCTTGCCGTCACCGTTTATGTCGCCCTTAACCACGGTCACCTCTTCTATTTCCGGAGGAAGCACGAAGTTGTACACTTCAACCTCGCGGAACCGCGGCGGGTTGGCGCCTGTGGGAACGAATATCCGCATGCTCTTAGTGGTAGCCGGAGCCTTAAGGTCGATAGTGTGAAGTATATCCACGTCCGCTCCACCGCCGGGGCTCACGTCAGAGCCAACTTCGACCCAGTTTTTCTTATTGTCGTCCCAAGCCAGGACTTGAATCTCGCGGCTTCGGTCACCGAACTCCAGAATGATCACCCTAGTGAAGGTAACTGGTGAAGTCCAGTCGAACTGTATCCAGGCGTTCATCACCTGGCCGGCTATAAAGCCTTCTTCATCTCCGGAGGAACCCCAATAGGTGGTGGTGTCGCGGTCGATTGCCTTAGTGGCCTCGGCATCAACATTCTCGGTTGAAGCGGAGACCTTCGCCTTGAGAGCCAGGTTCTCGCCTTTGGCCGGAATCTTCACCACGGCAGACACCGTCTGGTCCGGCAGTACACTGACCAGAGTAGGCCTGCCTTCGAAGAAGCCCTCCGCCTGCGCTCTCAGCAGGTAGTCATCGGCATCCAGCACTGCGGTGAAGTTACCCCCGTCGTCGGTAACGCCCAAGAGGCCGCCCGGCTCCGCAATAACAGATGCCTTGGGCACTGGGTTGCCGGTGTAAACATCAACCACCTTGCCGGCTATACTGCCGAGAGGAGCCTGCTCCACAGTGATCTCGAAGATGGAGATGGCGTTCAAAGTGGTTGACGGGGCAAATCCGGTGAACAGGATGCGAAGCTGTTTGGTGGTAACCGGTGAAGGCAAAGCCGTGGACAGCAGTGGGTCGCCTCCGAGCTTTGGAACCTGGCGGGTGATTATATCCACAAAGTCGCCCCTAGCCTCATCGAACCGCTGAAGCTTGTACTCGCG
>JBMFPP010000211.1:0-5187 GCA_049969055.1 Armatimonadota bacterium
CCCGCGAGCGCCGCGTGGCTGCCATGAGCATTTTCAACATGACGTACTTGATAGGGGCGTCTTTGGCTCTGCCGATGTATTCCCTTGTGTTTGCTCATGCCAAGCACCATGCGAATGTATTTTTGGTGGTCAGCGGGGTCTTTTTGGTGGCCGCGGTGCTTTCAATAGCTTTCGTGCCCAAAATTCCAAGGGGGTTGGCAAACGGAGAGGAAAGCGCCGAGGTCGGTACACAGCAGAGCACATCCGTTAGGCTTATGCTGAAGCTGGCGGCTTCTAACCGCACGATTATGCTGATGATGGTGCTTTCCCTTGTGTATACTCTCGGTATAAACCTGCTTTCCGGAACGATCAGTTTGTGGGCGAAGGAGGTTCTGGGCTTAAGGGAGGAGAGGATAGGGTTCATTTTCCTGATACCGGGTTTGGTGATAGTGGCTTTGGCCGTGCCGCTGGGCTGGCTTGGTGGGAAGTGGGGGCGCCTGAAATCCGTGAGGTTTGGAATAACCGTGGCGGCGGTGGCCATGTGGGTGCTTCCGCACACCAGGTCGGTTGCAACCGTGTCGATGGTGATTGCTCCGCTTGTGGTTGGTTTTCTGATGGCGACTCCTGCGTGGATGGCGATGGTAACGGAGGCCGCGCCCCAGGGCCAGCAGGGGATGGTGGTGGGAGCCGTTTCCACTGCGCAAGGGATTGGAGCTATGATATCACCGGCTATAGGGGGACGCCTGTACGATTGGAGCCCAAGTTGGCCGTTCTACGGAGCAGCGGTTTTGATTACGGCGGCGTCTGTGATCGTGTTCAGATACTTCAAAGAGCCGTCTTCACAAACTGTGCCCCCTGCGTAAAAGCTTTCTATGCGGCCGAAGCATCGGAAAAAGCAGAAGGCAAGGCTGTATGCCCTGCCTTCTTGGTTTGACGGTACACAGATGGCATTACCCGCCGGCCAATTTGGGCCATACCACAAAGTAGCCCACAACGGCTGCCAAAACTGCAACAACGACCCCGATCAATATTCCCCAAGGGAAATCCGCGCCAGAACCTGCGCTCTGCACCACCGCGCCACGGGGGATGCCGGTTGCGGCAACCCCGGGAGCAACCGTTGGCGGTTTGGATACCAGCGGCTGTCCGCACGCGAAGCAGGTTAGCTCGCCCTCTGTATTGAGGGTGCGGCAGCGCGGACAGGAAATGCGCTTTAAAGAAACCTCTGCATCTGTTTGCGGAGGCGGCGCACCGAGGGCTTCTAGACGCTGTCTGGCACGCACGTGCTTCGGGTCGTACTGCAGTGTTTGGTAGTATTCGCCTTTGGCCAAGTCCGACCGGCCCATCTTCTCGTAAGCAGTTCCAAGGTTGAAGTGGACCGAAGCCGACCTCGGCATAAGAGCCACCGCTTTGCGGAACTCCTCCACCGCTTCTGGGTACATCTTCTTCTGGCTGTATGCAATTCCCAAAAGCTCTCTCGCTTTGCCGTTGTTTGGCTGTTCATTCAGGAATTCGGTGATAAGGCGTATGGCCTCATCAACCCGGTTTTCTCTCAACGCGGCAAAGCCTTCTTGAAGAAGATTGGTATTACTGCGAACGTCCATTTTCCGAAGAAACCTCCGAGAGTAAAGACTCGTTAAACGCGCTGAAGTTCCCGGTGATTTTCCGCCGCGCTGTCTTTCGAATGAGTGCGCCGTCTTCTGTGTTCATTATATCACATTGCACATCTGAACTTGTACTGCGGCTTGGCACTGGAGACTGGACGCTTTTTCTCTGCGGCACACAAACCCAGGAGGGGTTTCATCGCTTTTCCAGTTTCGGCCTTTACCCTCACCTTTGGCTTCTCTCTCGGTTTCGGACGCATGTTTAATCCACACTTGGTCCTCTGGCAAACCGTGAATTCGAGGCAAGCTCTAAGCGTCCGCCAACTGTCCAAAAACGGCAGATGGAAAGCCCAAAAACGATGAGTTACCGACCAAAACACCCGTTTTTCGAAAAATTGCGGTGAATTTTTTGCATTTTGGGGGTGAAAAAAGGAGGAAACATGTGTATGCTTAGTGTATTATATGAGTGGTAGGTTGCTTACTCAGGTTTCTGCCTGCTAAGTGCCTACCGGGGGTATCCAGAGGACGGCAGGGTTGCTTGCCGTGTGATCAAGCCAGAGGAGGAGTATCCTTATGAACCTGAGCAGGATCAGGGGGGTCTTGCTCATCGCCTTTGCACTTGCTTGTTCGGCTGCTAATGCGGCTTTCCAGGCAAGCCCGCTGGCAAAGGCGGACCAACTCATTCAATCGGCGCTGACCGGTTGGACCGGTCCATCCCAGGTGCGGGTTATAGTTACCGCCCAACAAGGCTTTGTTGGCTCGGCCCGCAAGCTGGCCAGAAATTTGGGCGCCCGCATCGAGCGAGACCTCCAAGACGGCTTCGCCGCCACTGTTGGCCGCGAAGCCCTCTTCCAGCTTCTCACCAACAACACTGTTGAGCACATCTCCGTTGACCTGCCTGTTTATGCCGACATGGACGTCACCGCGGCTGCTTCAGGCGCCGCGCAGGTCTGGGAAACGATGCCGGGCCTTAAAGGCGAAGGGATTACCGTTGCCGTTATCGACAGCGGCATCGCTCCGCACCCAGATCTTGCCGGACGAATTGTCGGCTGGCGCGACTTTGTAAACGGCAGGCCTGAGCCGTACGACGACAACGGGCACGGCACGCACGTCGCGGGCATCATTGCCGCCGGCGGTCCTAAGTATCCGGGCATTGCCCCAAGAGCAACGCTCATCGGCCTTAAGGTCTTGGACGAAACCGGCGCCGGATGGACTAGCGACGTTATAAAAGCCGTCGAGTGGTGCATCTCGCGCAGTTTTGACAAGCACCTGCGTGTGATCAACCTCTCCCTCGGTCATCCGCCCGCTGAGTCGTACCTCACCGACCCACTGTGCCGCGCGGTGCGCAAAGCTTGGCGCGCCGGCTTGGTGGTTGTGGCTCCCGCCGGTAACCGCGGTAGGGACAATGACGGCAACCCCATCTACTTCTCTATCAACAGCCCGGGCAACGATCCCACCGTCATTACCGTAGGTGCCATGAACGCCAAAGGAACATCTGCCCGGGTCGACGATGTGATAACCACCTACTCTTCGCGAGGACCAACTATTGGAGACCACGTTCTCAAGCCGGATATTGTTGCGCCCGGCAACAAAATCATCTCGCTTGCCGCGCCCGGGTCTTACCTGTACAACCGGTATCCAGAAAACCGAGTGGAGGACGGTTACTTCCGATTGAGCGGAACCAGTATGGCCGCCCCTGTGGTTGCTGGAGCCGCAGCCCTTATGCTTTCGGCCGACTCGTCGCTGGATCCAGACACTGTTAAAGCCAGGCTTATGGTATCTGCCGAGAAGATTCCGTACGATCCGTTTACCAGAGGGGCCGGATATCTCGACATCCCTTCTGCGCTTCGAATGACTGGAAGAGCATCGGGAATTGCTCAATCGCCAACTGTGTATCTTCTGCCCGACGATACCGTGGTTATAGACGGCCAATTCCTCGTTACCAAGGCGCTTTGGGGCGAGAAAACAACCTGGGGCGAAAAGACTACCTGGGGTGAAAGCTCCTGGGCCGACAAAACCACCTGGGGCGAGAAGACTACTTGGGGCGAGAAAACCACGTGGGGCGAAAAGACCACCTGGGGTGAGAAAACCACGTGGGGCGAAAAGACTACCTGGGGTGAAAGCTCCTGGGCCGACAAAACCACCTGGGGCGAAAAGACTACCTGGGGCGAGAAAACCACGTGGGGAGAAAAAACCACCTGGGGAGAAAAGACCACCTGGGGCGAGAAAACCACGTGGGGCGAGACCGCAGTCCGTGGTGATGATTGAGAGGCCGTCGAGCTTCTTTGGAGGTTTGGAAGGGAGTTGCGGAAATGAGGAAATCTAGCATTGCAGCTGTAGTAGTTGCTCTGTTGGGTGCAGTGCTGGCTGCGGCGCCGGCCCTGGCCAAGATCACCTGGACTGGGTAGCTCGCCGCTCCAGGAAAGGGTTTGCCGAGATCAACATCTGCTGATCTAGCTGGCGAACCCTTCGTGAAGGTCGCCCAAGCAGAGCGCAGAGAAACCCGGTGTGTGGGAGCATGCAGAATCCTTTCTGCATGCTCCTCTCCTTGCATGGGAAGATAAATAAAGGGAATTCAAAAAGCGAAGAGGTGCTCACTGCGCTTTCCTCGCGCCAGCCGCGGTGAACAGCCAATGCCAAGCCTGCGAGCGGCCTTCGGGAAAATCTGCAGAATGCTTGTCGGCCTGCAGGAGCGGAAGCTTAAGCAAGAAAGCGTGCTTCTATCTCGCTCTCTGCAGGACCTTCCGGATCCAGAGTCTCCTCCGTACCTCGAGATTACTACGCTGGATCGGCACTACAGGGAGGAGGACCTTCTGAGCATTCACAATGAGGCGCTTGCTGGAACCAGAGGCTTCAAGCGCGCCGGCAGTTTGCAGTTGGAGGCTTTCAAAGCATCGCCGTACCACGACCCCAAAGGCGTTCTGATAGCCAGGATCGACGGCGTAGCTGTTGGGTACTGCTTCGCGAGATACATTCCAGACGGCCCAAGCAAAATTACCGGGCTGGCCGTGCTGAACGACTACCGCGGAATGGGAGTGGGACGCGCACTGCTCCTCCGCGGGCTTCACTACCTTCGACAGCGCGGCGCAGACCGCGTCCAGCTGCTGGTAGATTTAGATGACCCGATCCGCAGTTTTTACGAACAGCTGGGCTTTAAACCGGAGAAGACCACTGCGGACCCGCAGAAGAAAGCCAGCTGAAGCTGAAAGCGAAACCGTGCATCACTTTGAAGCTATCAGCAGCTACATTCGCGGCTTAAGCCGTTTCTGCCCAAGCCTGCCGCCGCAACAGAAAAGCCGCCCGGGAGAAGCCTGCCGAGACCGAGATGCTTTATCAGCCGGCAGACTTTTTAAACTCCCGGACGGCTTAGGTGTTCAAAAGGTCACATACCCGGCGGTGATGGAGGTCCGCCTCCACCCGGGCCGCCGGCTCTTGGCCTCGGACCTAAGCCCAAGCGGCCGAGATCGCTCTGGGTCAGTCCCACAACGATCACTCTCGCGGTCAAGGCACCGCTCGGATCCGGTTTCCCGATGGCTACCGCCGCCTCGTCCGTCTTGATGCTGTCTGCGGCGGCCTTTACCAGCTTTATGATCGAGGTTTGCCCGGT
>JBMFPP010000212.1:0-5165 GCA_049969055.1 Armatimonadota bacterium
AAAGTGAACCGATGACCGCCGGCATTTCGATCTCGTAGGTGGTTTCCCCCAAAGACCACTTCGTGCGCACCGAGGGCGCTTCGCTTGCAACGCGCAGGTGCGGAAGCATCTGCCCGAAGGCCATGAAGCGGTTGGCGGCGGTGCGCGCACGGGCAAGCTCGCGCAGGTACGCCGCTTCTTTCGGATGGTCGATCACCCACGGATCGAGCCAGCCGAGCTGTGCACCCCACACAAACATCTGGGCGGCCTTGGTGGCAAAAGCCCCCGGTGTTTTGTAATCATCCAGGAAGAAGTAGCGGCCGAAGTAAAGCGTACGCCCGCTGTAAACAAGAGGATAGAGCGGTACCAAGCCGCCGGTTGTGCTGTTGCACATCAGGAAGGCATCGAACAGGTCCGACCAAGGTTCGGCGGCATCTTCTGTGGTAAGCGCGGCCGAACGGTTAAGAGCGGAAATTCTGCGGCGGACTGTGTTCAACATCGCGCGGTAACCTTGGGCCCAAACATCTCCGCCGCCGGGCTGGTGCGGATGGGCTGGGTCAAGGCAGGGTTTGGCCGGGGCGGAAGCCACCTGGTCTATATAGACCGCGTCAACACCGTATTCTCCAACAAGCTCTGCAACAATATCTGCCACTTTGTTCTGCCAATGCGGTGTTGCGGGGCACATCACGGTGAGCGGAATCTTGGAGCCGTACACCTCGATGTACTCTTTGCCGTTTTCGTCTTTGGCGGTGAAGAGCGCGAGGTTTTCGCGCCTCCAAGTATCGGTGCGGGCATCCACTATGCGGCCGTTGATGTAGGGCATCACACGAACGCCGGCTTCCTGGAGCTGTTTTACGGCCTCTTTGAAGCCGGGTTTGGCGGGGAAGTATTCGGGATAGTGGTCGTCGAAGGGTATTTGGTGCCAGCCGTACCAGTGGAAAGCGGTGGGCACCCCGAAGTATTTGGCAAAGGATAGGACCTTGGGCACCACCTCCTCGGGACTGCCGAAGGTACAGCACCACAAGGCTGTTTGCTTAAGCCAGTTTGGGGTGGTGCGCCTGCGGGCTGTGTCTTCAGAGCGCATCCAAGGGGCGCTCTCAACCCACGAGCGGTATTTGAGGGCCGCCGATGTCCAGTCGCCTGAGTAGGCAGATGTTACGACTGGGTAGGACTGTGAGTAGCCTTCACCGGTTTGACAAAGGGGCTTGGGATAATGGGTGACGGCGAAAAGGAGCGCTCCATCATCCGCCCTGAGGATAATCTCCTTATGCTGGGCCAGTGGATCGTGGCAGGCAAGGTAGAAGCCGCAGGAACCCAAGTCGAGTGCGGCCATTTGAAGCACTGCATTGTGCGAGGGGTAACTGCCGCGGTAACCGCATGTACGCGCCGGATTTTGAAACTCTCGGCCCCAGCCCCAAGGCACAACGGCCTTGGATGTGGGAGGCGCGGCAAAGCGAATGCGGGGAAACTGAACCGACCACAGGCCGTAGGATTTCGAGCGGTTTTCGACCCGAATCCGCCATTCAACATCCGGGGATCTGCGCGGCACGAATATGTAAGCGGCAGCGGAAACGGCGCCGGGTTCGTTCGGCAGGTCAATCGCAGGCCAGGTAATGATGATCTGGATGCCGCGCCGGCCCAGAGTGCGGCAAACAGCAGTTGACGGAAAGCCGTCGGCTTTGAGGGTTACGGGGTTCTTTCCTGGAGCGCGCATCTCGATAAGCCACAGGTCTGCTGCGGGTTGTGCCGCAAATTCGGTTTCCGTTGGGCGGTACAGCAGTGAAGCAAGTTTGACTCGATTGTTTTCGGAAATGAAAGATAGGGTTACGGTGCTGTTGCCGGCGGTTGCGGCTTTGGCGCCGCCGGGCGGATGGCTAACGGTATCTACACCGGCAACTCCAGAGGCCAGAAGAGCCGCAAGAACAAAACTGTGCACAGCAATCACACTCCTATCAAGAAGTTTTGACAAACAAACAGCAACTAATTGAACGTCAAAACTTCTTGCAAGAAGTTTTGACAAACAAACAGCAACTAATTGAACGTCAAAACTTCTTGTCAGTAAAAATACACAGCACTGCTGGGAAGCTTGGATTCTTCGTTATTGCCTGCTTCTAGGCGTTCGGAAAGCTCAGCTCCGAGCGCTCGCCGAAAATCTCGGCGCAAACCTCTGCAACCTGCGGCCGCTTGTCCAGATGCGCGGGGTCCATAAAAACATAGAAGCGCCACAAGTGGCGGTATCTATCCTCCAGGATTTGAAGCTCTCCAAGGGCTGGATGGTTGGCTCTACGGTCGTTCAGCGCCACAGGGCCTTCCCCCGGCAGGACCACCGGCACCTGAGCCTCCTTGAGCGACATGTCATCGCCTGGGCAGTAGATAATAACGCTTCCCGGCGGCAGGCCGCATCTTTTCTCGATCTCTTCCTCTGTGGCAGCGCGCTCCGAAGGGGATGCGTGGTATCTTTTCACGAGGGAGCGTTGAACGCCCCGCGCCCGTGCAAGGTCGTGCCCGAGGAGATAAGCGCGTTTGTAGAGCTTGCGCGAAAGAAAAGCCTCGGCAAGCTTTGCCGAGATTTTGGACCCAAAGCGCGTTCGCAGAGCAGAGAGAAACTCGAAATCGGTCATGCTCCACAGGTGGCGCTCTTCCAGTCCTTCTGCGCTTTCCACCGCCTTGGAAAGCATCGCTCCGGCCGCGGCTTTAGTGTGGTGGAAGTAAACGCGCTCTGTTAGGGTGTATCTGAGCCTTAGCAGGTTCATCACTTCGGAAAGCAGGTCATCGCGTAGAACACCGTTCTTTTCCAGGTGGATTGAGAGCTGTCCGTCTGCCACCAAGAAGTGCTTGTAGATGCGCTCGTCGTAGTCCATTCGCAGGCCGGTGAAGGTGACGTCCCGCTTCAGGTAGTCCAGCAGGTCTGCGCAAACGGTTCCGGAAACAACCTGCCTTGCGAAAGGGAGGATATCGCGCACGGGGCTGTCCACATCATCTCCGCCGTGCCTAACGAGAGCATACACTGCCTCGCGAAGACCGCGGCGCTCCAGCACACGTGATATGGAGGATTCTGGATTTGTGATGAAATACTCAGCGCGGCCGCTTTCGTCGTGGCGGGGCCAAAGCTTCCGCTCATCCTCGAAGGTGTGCCCGAAGGGGACGTGGGAGATGTCGTGGAGCAGTGCTGCAAGGCGGATAAGCTGAGCTTCGTCTGGACTTACCTTTCGCTCTGAATTTGGATTGGCGTTTACCGCTTCCAGAATACGGCCGGCCAGGTGACAGCTTCCTATGGAGTGCTCGAAGCGGGTGTGGAGGGCGGTTGGGTAGACCAGATAGGCGGCACCCAACTGCTTGATGCCCCTCAGGCGCTGGAACTCGGGTGTGTCGATGACCTCAACTTCCAGCGCCGTGAGGGCTATATCGCCGTGAACCGCATCTCTTAGTGTTAGGCTCTTTGCCAATGTCGAAATCCACTAATATGCCCCTGCTGCCAACAAACAAGAAGTTTTGAGAAATAAACAAGGAGTAATTGAACGTCGGAACTTCTTGATCAGGCACCAAGGGTTACACTTCCAGCGGCAGTTTCACCGGCTCCTTGCGGTCTGCCGAGCGGTATGCCGCCTGCACCACCTCAACCGCCTTCAGTCCGTCCTCACCCGTGATGGGCACCGCTGTACCTTTCTCGACCGCATTCACAAACGCGCGGGTGAGGCCCAGGTCCATGTTACTGCCCCAGTTGATCCACGAGATGGCACCTTGGGTGTCTGAATACAGCACCAGGTTCTGCGAAAACATATCCATGGAAATAACGCCGTCTTCGCCAACGATTTCCAGGGTTACATCCCCCCAGAACGGATATGTTTTGGGGCGGGACCAGCTGGAATCCAGCGTACCGAAGGTTCCATCGCTGAGCTGGAGGGTCAGGAAGCCGACGTCGTCGAAGTCGGCGTGGTTGATGAGGTTATCTATTTCTGCGTATACCTGCACCACTTCGGCGCCGGTAAGCCATCGCATCAGATCGGTTACGTGGACGGTGTGATCCATCACTGCGCCGCCGCCGCTCTTCTCAAGCTGTGTGAACCAGCCGCCCGGGTTCCGGCCGCGGTTTGTTCCCCTAATAGCTAAGATGCGGCCTATCTTTCCGCTTTCCACCATGGCTTTCACTCTCTGCATGGCAGGGTGGAAGCGGCACGGGAAGGCAGTCATAAGCTGAACGCCGGCCTTTTGGCACGCGGATATCATGGCTGAGGCGTCTATCACATTAGTTGCCAGCGGTTTTTCGCACAGCACATGTTTTCCGGCAGATGCTGCCATTAGGGTCATATCCTTGTGGCGGGCGTTTTCACTGCAGATAACCACTGCGTCAATGCCGGCTGAAAGCAAGGCCTCGTAGCTTGGGAAGTACTGAGTGTTGAAGCGCGAAGCCATCTCGCGGCCTCTAGTTTCGTCATCATCCGCGATTCCAACGATTTGTGCGTTCGGCAGGCTGTTCAAACACGCGGCGTAACTACCGGCATGCATATGTGCGAAGCTCATCATACCTATGCGCACCATGTTAGCTTCCCTCCTTGCTCCGACCAAGAAGTTTTGACAAACAAACAGGGACTAATTGAACGTCAAAACCTCTTGCAGTGTAACCACCCGACCCGTTTGTATGGATTCCAGGGCCGCTAAAGAGATCTCCAGCGCGCGGTAGCCGTCTTCTGGGGTAACAATCGGTTCCGCGCCGGACTGGAGGCAGTCAAGGAAATGGCGAAGCTCGGCGAAGTACGGGTCAACCTCCAGTGGGCTTTCCGGAACGGGAACGCCGCCTGGACCGCCGGCTTCTGTGCGCAGACGCACGTGCACAGGGTCGGTGGCACTGCCTGTGAACTCTATCATGCCGGCATCGCCCACCACCTCAAGCTTTGCTTCAAAGCCCCCTGGGTGGGTCCAAGTGCCCTCCACATGTGCAATGGGTCCGGAGCGCATCCTGAGCGTTACAAGGGCGTAGTCTCTGTGCTCGTGAACGCGGGCGGCAAGCCCTTTTGCGAAGACCCTTTCCACGGGACCGAAGCACCATCTCAGCCAGTCGAAATCGTGAATAATCATATCCAGCACAAGGCCGCCGCTTTTTTCGAAATCGGCGTACCAATCGTTGAAGCCCTGTGGGAAACCGTCGCCGCGGAAGGTGCGTACCGCCGCGGGCCTACCGATTGCTC
>JBMFPP010000213.1:0-5129 GCA_049969055.1 Armatimonadota bacterium
GGCATCAACTTCATCGACACGGCCCCAGCCTACGGAGCCGGCCACTCTGAGGAGGTCTTGGGAAAAGCACTGGAAGGCAAACGCGACAAGGTTTACATTGCCACAAAGGTTGGCTGGGGCGATCTCGATCCGCAAAGACTGCCCGGGGCACTGGAGGCCAGCCTAAAACGCCTCAGAACGGACTATGTTGACCTGTACCAGATCCACTGGCCTCATGAAACCATCCCCATCTCCGACAGCATGGCTGTTATCAAAAAACTCCAGGAACAGGGCAAGGTGCGCTACATAGGTGTTTCGAACTTCAACGTTCCGCAAATGAAAGAAGCATTGTCGGTTGCCAGAATAGAATCACTGCAGCCGCCCTACAACCTGTTCTGGAGACACATCGAGAAGGAGATTATTCCCTTCTGCATAGAGAATGAGATCGGCATCATCGCCTACAGTCCGCTGGCCCAAGGCCTCCTGACTGGAAAATTCACCAAAGACACTAAGTTCCCAGAGAACGACATTCGCTCTCACGCGCTTCTCTTCCAAGGCGATATATTCCTCACCGCGCTAGATGCCGTCGAAGAGATGAAGCCGATCGCACAAAAATACGGGAAGACAGTGGGGCAGGTCGCACTCAACTGGCTGCTCTGCCAGCCGGGGATCACCAGTGCCATAGTCGGCGCCAGAAGGCCGTCGCAGGTGGAAGAAAACGTGGGCGGCCAGGGTTGGAAGCTTAGCGACGAAGACCTCAAAACTCTGGATCAGCTCAGCAAACGCGTAATGAGCAAGCTTGACGATGACCCCAGAATGTGGCGCTGGTAGGTTTGCAGCAACCCGGTTACCCAAACCAAATAAAGCATCTTGGGGTGCAGATCAGCATCCCAAGATGCTTCTTTCTCCTGCTTTGCCCGGGTCTCGTTGGCTTACTCCGGCTCAGCAGATGCGTAGTACGAAAGCACAGCCATCTCCGTGATAAACGAAACGTTGCGCACCACAACATGCTTCGGCACGGCCAAAGGTACAGGAGCAAAGTTCAATATCCCACGTATCCCTGCGGCCACAAGCTGGTCGGCCGTTGCCTGAGCAGCACCAGCAGGCACCGTCAGAACCGCCATCTTCACATTCATCTCCCGCACCCTTGTGCCTATAGTGGCTGCATCGTACACATTCGTTCCCCACAAACGCCGGCCTATTTTCTCCGGGTCAGTGTCGAAAGCCGCAACTATCTTAAGATTGTATCTGTCCCAGCCCGGGTAAGCAAGCAGAGCCATCCCCAAGTTGCCGGCCCCAACCAAAATCAGCTCCTGCCTCCGATTTAGACGCAGTATCTTCGATATCGTCTGCTTAAGCAGTACAATATTGTAACCCACCCCTCGCCTTCCAAACTCTCCAAAGTACGAAAGATCCCTGCGTACCAACTCTGCGGGGGTTTGAGTGCGCTTGCCAAGCTCTTCAGAGGATATAAACTCCATTTCATGCGGGTCTATCTCGCTAAGACAATGCAAATAACCCGCCAAACGCTCCAAAGTTGGCGCCGGTATACCTCGCGAACGCATTCGGCTTCTCCTGTCTGCAACCATTCAAGCTGTCTTTATTTGTGCTTTATTGGTTCGACAAACGCTGGTCGGAAACCTGCTTCGCACAAGAAGGGACGTAGCAACTTACAGCGTAGTTATCATATGAGCGCCTGTTCTTTCGCTTTAATCATTCTTTCGGCGCAAACCAAGTAAATCTTGATGAAGGAGATCCGCATGCCCGACGTTGTGTGCTTGGGAATATTGGTGGCCGACGTACTCGGGCGGCCCATCGAGTCGCTCCCGCCAAGGGGCAAGCTTGCCTTGGTGGACGAAATAGAACTCCACATCGGAGGCTGTGCGGCCAACGTCTCTATAGATCTGTCGCGGTTGGGATTCAGCACCGCCGTACTTGGAATGGTGGGCAACGACGGCTTCGGAGACTTTGTGGTCCGTACCCTTGAAGCCGCCGGTGTTGATGCAGGTGGAGTTGCGCGGACCGATGAAGCCCACACCTCCGCCACAATGATAATGGTGCATGCCGACGGTGAGCGCTCGTTCCTCCACCACATTGGGGCGAACGCCGCCTACCGCGAGGAGCATGTTGACTTCCGCCGCATCCAAGAATCGCGAATACTCCATGTCGCCGGCGCCTTAGTGATGCCCGGTATAGATGGCGAACCAATGGCGCGCATTCTCAAGCGAGCAAAGCAATCAGGAGTTACAACCAGCCTCGACACCGTTTACGACGCCACAGGGCGCTGGATGACCGTCCTCGCGCCCTGCCTGGAACACACCGACATCTTCCTTCCAAGCCTTGAGGAAGCCAAGTGCCTCACAGGGATGGAAAATCCCCCGGATATAGCCAAAACCTTGATGGATGCTGGCGTAAAAACTGTGGCTATCAAACTCGGAGAGCGCGGGTCTTACATCAGAACCCCAGAAGCCGAATTCTGGATTCCGGCCTTTAAGGTAACCCCGGTGGACGGTACCGGCTCCGGCGATGCCTTCGTCGCCGGTTTCCTTGCCGGCCTGCTCTCCGGATGGGACATCGAGAAAACCGGCCGCTTCGCAAATGCCGTTGGAGCGCTGTGCGTTACTGCGCTTGGCACGACCGCCGGAATCCGAAGCATGGAAGAAACCCTCGCCTTTATGGAATCTGCTGATATTCTTCAAATATAGCCCTGCGGCAGAAATGCCGGCCGCCATATCAGGAAGTATGTTCTCTTCTAAAATCAAGGAGGTGTTGCCCTTGGATGCTCTTGAAGCGATACGCACCAGACGCAGTATCCGCGTTTACTCAGACCAGCCGGTCGACAAAGAGCTCATCGAACAGGTAGTGGACGCCGGACGTCTAGCCGCAACCGCCATGAACACTCAACCTTGGGAGTTTGTGGTGGTAACTGACCCAAATACTAGACGGGCCCTGGTTGAACTAGTGAAAAGCGGTCAGCACATAATGCAGGCATCGGTTTGCATCCTCGTCTTCTGCCGAGACTCAATGTTCTACCTGGAAGACGGCGCGGCAGCCACCCAAAATATGCTTGTTGCCGCCAGAGCCCTGGGATTGGGAACCTGCTGGATCGCCGGAGACAAAACGCCTTGGGCTGAAGACGTTAGAAAGCTCTTGGGCGTTCCAGAGGGCATCCGCCTTGTTAGCATTGTTACAATGGGATACCCAGCCGAGCAACCGCAGAAAGATAAACGCCCTTTGGAAAGCGTAATACACTGGGAACGCTACTAACCACCGGTACCGTAAAAGGAAGGAGCCACTCAATGCCTCAAAACCTGGTGCGCACAGCTGTAATTGGCGTTGGCCTCTTCGGGGAAAACCACGCGGCCGCCTACGCCGAATACCACAAAAGCCGCTTGGTCTGCGTATGCGACACACGCGCGGACCGCGCCCGCGAAGTGGCTTCTCGCTGGAACTGCGATTACACAACCGACCTGTATGAGATAGCCCGTTCTTCTGAAATAGATGCAGTCAGCGTTGCTACCCCAGACTTCGCACACCTGGAGCCGTGCCTCGCCGTGCTGAACTCGGGAAAGCACCTATTGGTCGAGAAACCCCTTGCCACATCCACCGCAGAGGCTAAACAGATCCTTGAGGCGGCTCGTAGCCGCAACCTTAAGCTGATGGTGGACTTCCACAACAGATGGAACCCGCCGTTTGTTGCGGCTAAGCAGGAAATCGACGCAGGAAATGTGGGACAGCCCATAATGGCCTACGCCAGACTCTCGAACCCACTCAGCGTCCCCATGGAAATGCTTTCCTGGAGCGGCCGAAGTGGCCCCCACTGGTTCCTCCTTCCGCACGTAGTGGATCTCATTAGGTGGCTGTTCGGCCAAGAAGCGGTTGAGGTTTACGGCGTCGGGCGCAAAGGCATTCTTCAAAGCCGCGGCATCGATACCTGGGATGCCCTGCAGATGCTCGTGAAGTTCGAAAACGCCTTTGCCACTTTCGAAACGGCTTGGATACTTCCAAACTCCCTGCCCTCGGTTATCGATTTTAAGGTCAACATCGTGGGTTCCACCGGCAAAATATCGGCCGTCATCGATGAAGGAGGGCTTGAGGTAGCATCATCTTCCTTCAAATATCCTTTCTTCAACGCCGTCCGCGAGGTGCACCAGAAGCATGTTGGATTCGTCTTCGAGCCAATACACCACTTTGTGGACTGCGTGGCTGAAGACCGCACTCCCGCCGTCACCGGCGAGGACGGCCTAGCCGCCACTGCTATCATAGAAGCCGGGGTGAAATCCATAGAGACGGGAATGCTGACCAAAGTCGCATGGTAAACCCGAAATTGCGCCCGACTTTCTCTTTGGAGGTGATCGACAGCATCGAAGATATCCCTTCCATCCGCCGGGAGTGGGAGCATCTTGTTGACGTTTCCACGGATGCCACCGTTTTCCAAACTTACCAGTGGCTGTACTCGTGGTTTCAACTCCTGGGGTCTGGGCGCCCCATGGTTTTGGTCATGAAACACAGCGGCTCGGTTCGCGCCATCGCCCCATTTGTCATCCGCAGGTGCCGCGGCCTCCCCTTCCGGCGGGTTCAGTTTGCGGCCACCGGCCCTTCGGACTATCTAAATATCATAGCAGAGGACGGCCACCGTGAAGCTGCTTGGCAAACTGCCCTGCACTATTTGTACGCCTGCCGCTCTGAATGGGACATTGTGGACCTCCAGCAAATCCCCTCGCATCTGCTGCCAGCCCGGCATACCGCTTCCGTTCCTGGTCTGCACACCGAAATCACAACGCAGTCTGTGTGCCCGTATCGCCCGCTTCCGGAATCCAAGGAGAAATTTCTGCTCAGTTTAAGCAAAAAGATGCGCTCCAACCTCAAATATTACGAGCGCCTCATATCCAAAAACCATGACCTCTCTATCAGTACTGCATCCGAAAGCGGTCTATCCCACGCAATGGGCGAGCTGTTCCGCCTTCACACTGCCCGATGGCGCTCAAAGTGGCTTCCGGGCGTTCTCAACTCCCCCAAAGTGCGCAGTTTCCACCAAACGGTGGCAGTCCAGTTTCAGCAGGCCGGCTGGCTCCGCCTTTTCTATCTAACCATAGATGGAACAACAGTTGCAGCTTTGTACTGCTTTTCTTTCAAAAACAAAGGCTACT
>JBMFPP010000214.1:0-5070 GCA_049969055.1 Armatimonadota bacterium
CAGTTGGCCCAATTCAAGGCGCCTTCTGGGGGCCGATTTGTACTTGACGAACCTGCTATAACTTATGAGGAGATCGTGAAAGATTTCTTCTCGCGGGTTCTGGATGCGCCGTTGGAAGACGCCGTTATTCTGCTCTGGACTATAGCGCTTGAACTCTCTTTCGCTGCCATCGAGTTTCAATATTCCGAGGTGTTTGAGAGCCTGCTTTCCGGAAGTCCTGAGTAAAGGTTGGGGCCGCGGGGAGTATGCGCCCAAGCTGTGTCGCCTGCACCATCTGAGTGTGGAGGAGGTGAACAGATGAGCAACGGAAAGGGCGGGGAGATCAGCACCGGAACGGCCATAGCGGTTATAGCTGTGGTGATTATCATCATTGGCTTCTTGGGCTGGTTCTTTTTCTTCAGGAAGCCAACTCCCAAGGCGATTAGGCCCATAAACAACATGATGCCTGGGGTGCCCGGGTATCCTGGA
This sequence comes from Armatimonadota bacterium, assembly GCA_049969055.1. Lineage (GTDB taxonomy): Bacteria > Armatimonadota > DTGP01 > DTGP01 > JBMFPP01 > JBMFPP01. The sequence goes on from JBMFPP010000214.1 coordinate 469, forward strand.
ACGATGCCCAAAGCACCGGGCAAGTAATGCCAGGGTTCGATTGATTTGGAAGCCCGGGGAAGTGGAGCTTCTCTCCTCTTACCCGGCTTCTTTTTGCAAACCAATCTTTTGAAAAAGCCATGATGCCTTCATTTCAATTTACAACTGCTGGGAAGATTCGGTTTGGCCACGGTTGCCTTACAAGCCTTGGAGAAGAAGCCCGCAGTTTGGGCCGCAGGGCTCTGCTGGTAACCGGCGGTAGGTCTTTAACCGCATCCGGCAAGCGCGACGCGATTCTGACACTGCTTAAAGACGCCGGTGTGGAGGTTTTGCTGTTCGACAAGGTGGAGCCAGAACCTTCAACCGATACGGTTGATGCGGCTGTTCGGGCGCTGCGCGATTTCGGTGGAGATCTGGTGATCGGTGTCGGGGGAGGAAGCGCGTTGGATGTGGCAAAGGCCGCCGCCGGCTTGGCGCATGCGGACTCTCCGGCCCGCGATTATGTGGCGGGCAAGAAACCTCCGGAGCGCGAGGTAAAGCTGATTGCCGTGCCGACCACTGCCGGAACTGGCACCGAGGTTACCAAGGTGGCGGTGCTTTCCGATAAGGCCGCGAACCTCAAAGTGGGTGTTCGAGCCGAAACATGGGTTCCGGATGTGGCGCTTGTGGATCCTGATCTTACCATCGGCCTGCCTCCGGCTCTGACAGCGCAAACCGGTATGGATGCGTTTGTTCAGGCAGTTGAGTCGTACCTCTCGGTTGGCGCCAGTCCTTTCACCGATCCTTTTGCGCTGAAGGCGACCCAGCTGATCGCTGGGAATATCCGCGCGGCTTGCGCGAACGGCAGTGATCGGGAGGCGCGGGGCGCAATGGCTTTGGGAAGCTTGATGGCCGGCGTTGCGCTGGCCAACGCGCGCTTGGGTTTGGTTCACGGCCTTGCCCATCCGATCGGCGCACGCACCGGTGCCCACCACGGGCTTGTTTGCGCGCTTCTGCTGGATGCCGTGCTGGAGTTTAACCTGCAGACTTCCGAGCGCCGCCTCGCAGAGCTTGCATGGGCCGTTGGGGCGGCTAAGAAGAATGTTTCGGTGCCGGAAGCGGCGCGTGCGTTTATCGGCTTCTGCCGAACGCTCCGCGAAGACGTCGGCATTAAAAAGACGCCGGAAGCGCTCCGCGTACCCGAGGATCAAATCGACTCTGTGGTGGCTGAGACATTGGCTTCGGGGTCCACCAAAAGCAACCCGCGGCCGGTATCGCCGGAGGATGTGCGCGCTGTTTTGGAGGCGGCTGTGCGATGAAGCTGGGCGCCATGAACCACCCAGGGCGCAGTTTGGCGGATGAGATAGAATGGATCGGTAGGAACGGATTCGACTTTATAGACTTAACACTTGAGGCACCCAAAGCCGCAGTTGAGAATGCCAAGCCGAAAATTGTTGCGGACTTGTGTGCCCGGTACAGCCTAGAGGTTGTAGGGCACACGAGTCCGTTTATCCCCATAGGGTCCGCTTCGGAGGCGGTGCGCTCCGCGGCGGTGGATGAGCACATCCGCTCTTTGGATTTCTTTGCCAGCGTAGGTGCCAAGAAAGTTACTTTCCATGTGGATCCCCGCCGCGGTGCCGAGTCGATCTCTGCAAATATAGAAAACAACCTCAAAAGTTTCATACGCCTTGCCGAGGAATCCACCGCACGAGGCATAGCCCCAATGCTGGAACATTTCGAGGAGGCGTACAACAACACGGCGAACCTCAAGCGCTTTTTTGATGCAGTGCCGCAGTTGCTGTTCCACCTCGATGTTGGCCATGCCAACCTCTGGGTTTCCAAAAACTGCACATCAGAGCTTCTGAGGGCTTTTGCGGATAGGTTGGGACATGTCCACGTTTCGGACAACTTCGGCGGAAAAGACGATCTCCACCTGCCGATCGGCGCCGGCAAGATCAAATGGAAGAGGATGGTTGCTTTGCTGAAACGGCACGGCTACGACGGCACAATTACCGTGGAGGTTTTCAGCAACGACCGCGCATACCTGCTTTACAGCCGGGATCGACTGCGCGCGCTTTGGGATAGCACTGACGCATCTGCAGTTCTTGCCCAGCAGGATGAGGAAGAGGACTAACTGCCTCTTCTCCTTGCGGAGTGTGGAAAGAGGGATAAACCCAAAGGTGATATTCCAGCCTCACTTTCGATGCGGTGTCTTGGTACTGAAGGCCGAGAGCCCCAACTTGGCAACGGCAACCCCTGGGGATTGGTCGGCAACAAGCAGGTTTGCGTTTGGGTAATGCCGCTTCAGCGCCAGGCGCATCGGCTCTATTAGAGACGGGCCGGCGTTGAATACCCCGCCGGACAGCACAACGGGGAAAGACTCTTCGGGTTGGAACAGCCGCCCAGCAACGTAAAGAACATCTTCTGCCAGCGTTTTCCCCGCGTCTCTTAGAATTTCAGCGGCAACCTCGTCGCCCTCGTTGGCCGCCGCAGATACCTGAGGGGCGAAATCAGCGATGGCTGTGCGCGGCAGGGGGCCGCCGTAGCAGAGGCGCACCAACCCCCAAAGCTCGGGGATGTTAAAGTGGAGCAGTGCTCTTTCCAGCAGTTGTGTTTTGGGGCCACGGCCGTCGTGCGCTCGAATGGCGGCTTTGAGAGCGCGCAGTGCTATATCGAACGCACTGCCTTCATCTCCCAAAAGCGCTCCCCATCCTCCAACGCGGCAGACTGTTCCACTGCGCCCGAAACCACATACATTGGAACCAGTGCCTGCCACAACAGCAATCCCGTACTTTTGGAACAGGCCCGCCCTGGCGAAAGCTACATCGGACTCTGAAAACCGGAAGACCCGATCGTATGAAACATTGCGCGGCAAACCGGCCGCGGCATCCTCGGTTGAGCAGAGCACACAGAGGGCCAGGGCATCGAAGTGCCGGGATTTGACGGTTTTGAGCGCGTTCCTCACAGCCGTTCTGATCGATTTTCTGGCCTGTGAGCTTGGCACAAAAGCAGTGTTAACGGGTCCGCCGAAGCCAACCGCAAGTACCGAACCGTTTTCGTTTACCACCGCAGCCTCCGTTTTTGTGCCGCCGCCGTCAATTCCCAGTACCAGCATGCATACCTCCGCTTCTACATAGCCAAGAGTGAGTCACGCCAAAAGCGGTTTCTGTCCGGTTTGTCGGCTATTTCTGCCGATGAATCGCTCGTGGCGCCGTGCAGAGTGTAGCACCTTCAAGAAGTTTTGCCAATAATGCCAGATTGAACGGCAAAACTTCTTGAAGGTGAGGGAATACAGGTCCTGGGAGGAGATGAAGGCGGCGTTTGTGTTGCTTGAGTCTGGATTGGTCCGAGTATAGAGTGTGGGTGGCGAGCAGGCGGCAAGGATGCTCCATAAAACTGCCAAGTCCGTCAACTTGCTTATACGACAGGCACAAATGACAGAGGATGTTGTTTTATGCAGGGTACAGGTGTAATATAAGTGGTAAGAGGGTGTCCACTGAGGTGCACCGGCAACGTTTTGCTGTAAAGCTCCTCAGCGCGGCACTTGTGGATCTTTACGGGGAGGTGCCTGCAGTGAGACGCCGTGCGTTTACGCTGATAGAGCTTTTGGTGGTTATTGCGATTATCGCAATCCTTGCGGCCATTCTTTTCCCGGTGTTTGCCAGGGCGCGCGATAAGGCAAGGGCTTCTGCATGTTTGTCCAACACGAAACAGCTTGCTGTGGCGATGCACCAGTACATGCAGGATTGGGACGGGGGCTATCCATCCTCAACTGTATATCCAACCCCAATCCCGGCTTACGGGTATTCCTTTTGGATGGCCATGATACAACCGTACGTCAAGAACGAGTCCATCTACAAATGCCCAAGCGCTACCTTCGATAAAGGATGGGCCGTTGGTCCGGGTGTTGTCTATGCCACATACGGCTTCAATGAGTATTTGAACTACATCGGAAGGTACAGCCGGGATTACAACAATGAATCCGACATTCCCAACCCCTCGCTGACTGCGCTTATTGCGGACAGCGTCGCCGGCAGTCATTTCCACGACTGGGACGGCCCGAGCAAGGGACCGGATGGGGTTACACTGCCCGACGGCATGTTGCGAATTAAATATGCAAACGGCAGTGAGGACGGCGGCAGGCTGAGGTCTCGGCACAACGGCGCGAACATCGTTTACGCGGATGCGCATGCCGCCTTCATGCCGTTGGAGCGGTTTTACCATTCGGGTCCGCTTGGAGATGCCAGCCCCGAGAAGAAGCTTCAAAGGCCCATAATTCACCCGCTGGCGAAGCCGGCTCCGTAGGTGCGATTTTCGCCGCAGAGCTGAAAAGGTTAAGCTAGGAGCCCAGGGGTTCGGACGCGAAGGTTTCCAAGTCCAAGCCGTCTTCCCCATGGATGGCAAATCTGTAGGCGCCGGCGCAGGCTATCATGGCCGCGTTGTCTGTGCAAAGCGACGGCGGTGGCCAAGATACCTGCACGCCCCGTTTGTTTGCCTCTGAAAGCATCTTTTCCCTAAGCCTGGAGTTTGCCGCTACTCCACCAGCCAAAAGCACTTTTCGAACGCCGGTGCGTTCGGCGGCGAGCATCGTGTTGGTAACCAGGGGGTCAACCACGGCCTCTTGGAATGAAGCCGCAACGTCCG
>JBMFPP010000215.1:0-5050 GCA_049969055.1 Armatimonadota bacterium
GCAATGCCGGCGGGCGGGTTGTTCTTGCGCTTTGCTTCGCTGTGGCGGAAGTCGCGCGCACCGTTCTGTTTTGTATGGTTTCTTTCCCTCTTTGGCATTGTGGTTGCCCCCATCTCGTTTCGCGCCGCTTTTGCACGACGCCGAAGACAGTTCCTCATAACACAAGCCGCTTCCTGCGGTAATTTTTTCGCGGAAGCGGCTTTTGAGTCCTTGCTGCTCCATCATGACGCCCGCTCGGCAGTCCAGAAGCTTTTCCGGCTCACACTGAAAGCCCCGAGACTAAGTGCGCGGGTGAGAAACGCGGAAGATACCTCTGGCGCGCTTGGCGCCTGCGGAATTCAAACGCACTCAGGCCTTACAGAGGGTTTAAACGGAGGAAAACCAGCAAAAATAAAATGGTGCCGAAGGTGGGACTCGAACCCACATGGGTTTCCCCAACGGTTTTTGAGACCGCCGCGTCTGCCTATTCCGCCACTTCGGCACCCAAAAACGGCAACCTTTGATTCATTAAAAGTATACCTCAGGTTGGGTTGGCAGTCAATAGCGCTTACACGCCCATGTTGACACTACTGCAGTCGGCCCAAAGTGTTGACCTAGCAAAATTCATATGCTATACTTTGGAGCGAATACTTAAATATTACGGCACAGGCTGTGAAGAGGAGAAGTAGGCGGGAGCGCTGAGCTGCCAGAGAGTCGGGGTAGCTGAAAACCGACGCCAGCACCCGCTGAACGCTCGCCTCGGAGCCGAGGGGCTGAACCCGGTTGCGTATCACCGTCAGTAGGTCTCTCCGGTTTGCACCCGTTATCGTGCTAACGAGTGGTCGGTTTGCACATCTCTGCAGACCGGCAAGATGGGTGGTACCGCGGGTTAACCTCTCGTCCCAGATTGGCGAGAGGTTTTTTATTTGGGGTTTTCACAACACCCACTGTGAAAATCGGGTGAGAACCGAAATCGAAACTGCAAAGCAAAGCAGCTTCATAGGAGAGGAAAAACTTATGAAAATGAAAGGCGCGGAGGCTTTGATCGAATCTCTGAAGCGCGAAGGTGTTGAGGTCATCTTCGGCTATCCAGGGGGAGCCACGCTCCCAATCTACGATGCATTGTTCGACTGCGAGGGTATTCGCCACATACTGGTACGCCACGAACAGGGCGCCGCTCACGCCGCCGAGGGATATGCAAAAGCTACCGGGCGGGTTGGAGTCTGCCTAGCAACATCCGGCCCTGGTGCAACCAACCTTGTCACCGGATTAACAGACGCATATATGGACTCCGTGCCAGTGGTGGCAATAACCGGCCAGGTAGCAACACCGTACATCGGTAAAGATGCTTTCCAAGAAGCTGACGTCTTCGGCATCACCATGCACATCACCAAACACAACTACCTAGTGAAGAATCCAGAGGACCTGCCCAGAGTGGTTGCCGAAGCATTTTACATAGCCAGAACCGGCAGGCCGGGACCGGTATTGATAGACATACCCCGCGATGTTTCCGCGGCAACCATCGATTACGAGCCGGTTACCCAGGTTCAGCTCCGCTCTTACAAGCCTACCGTGGAAGGACACCCCCGCCAGATCGCCAAAGCCGCAGAGCTAATCCAGCAATCTGAGCGCCCTATACTGTACATAGGCGGCGGGGTGATCTCGGGCAACGCGTCTGCAGAAGTTTTGGAGCTGGCCGAAAAAGCCAACCTGCCTGTGGTGTACACGCTCATGGGCAAAGGCGCCGTGCCGGATGATCACCCGTTGTGCCTGGGTATGCTCGGCATGCACGGTTCGGCATATGCAAACTACGCCGTTGCTTACTGCGACACGCTCATTGCTATCGGCGCCAGGTTTGATGACCGCGTTACCGGAAAGGTGGACGCGTTCGCGCCGCACGCTAAGATAATCCACATCGACATCGATCCAGCCGAAATCGGTAAGGTGAAGATACCGCTCGTGCCTGTTGTGGGCGACTGCAAGCGCATAGTGCCCGAGATCACCAAACAGGTGTCGTACAAACCGCGCAGTGAATGGCTCGATCAGATAAACCGCTGGCGGCAGGAATTCCCCTTGGACTATCCACACGACGAAGAACTGCGAGCCGAGTTCGTGATCGAACGGATATCCGCGCTCACCAACGGCGAGGCCATTGTAACAACCGACGTTGGCCAGCACCAGATGTGGGCCGCTCAGTTCTTCAAGTGCAAATTCCCGCGCCAATTCATAACGTCCGGCGGCCTCGGTACTATGGGCTTCGGACTGCCAGCAGCGATAGGCGCGCAAATAGGATGTCCGGATCGCGAAGTTTGGTGCATAAGCGGCGACGGCAGCATCCAAATGTGCAGTCAAGAGCTGATGACGGCCGTTCAATGTCGGCTTCCCATACGCATCGCCATCATCAATAACGAGTTCCTAGGTATGGTTCGCCAGTGGCAGGAGCTTTTCTGGAACCGGCGGTACTCTCACGTGGAACTTGCTGCCGCGCCGGACTTCGTGAAGCTTGCTGAGGCTTACGGAGCCGTCGGTCTAAGGGTCGAACAGCGCGAGGACGTGGATACTGCTATCAAACGGGCGAGGGAAGTTACCGATGTCCCCGTGGTTATCGACTTCCGCGTGGCCCGCGAGATCAATGTGTTCCCGATGATCCCATCCGGCGGCACCATAGAGCAGATGAAGGTGCGCCAGCAGATATCTGCAGAGCTTCCAAGGGCCATCGCTGGCCAGCCGAACAACGGCGAAACGAATGCCGTCCAACCAGCTTCCGCTTCGAAGGAGAAAGCTTAGATGCAACACACCATCACTGCTCTTGTCGAAAACAAACCGGGAGTGCTTGCTCGGGTATCAAGCCTTTTCGCAAGGCGCGGGTACAACATCGAGTCGCTGGCTGTCAGTATTACGGATGACCCCACGGTGTCTAGGATGACCATAGTCGTTAGCGGCGATGAACAAACGCTGGAGCAGATCAGCAAACAGCTGAACAATCTCATAGACGTTATCAAAGTGGTGGACTACACAGGCACTCCTGTGGTGGACCGCGAACTAGCCCTGATAAAAGTCACTGCAGAGCCCGAACGCCGCACAGAAATAATGCAGATAGTGGACATCTTCAGGGCGAAGATCATCGATGTAAGCGAGAAGACGTTCACTGTTGAAGTAACAGGCTCTTCCGAAAAGATCGACGCCTTGGAGAGACTGCTCAAGCCGTTCGGTATTGTGGAGATGGTGCGCACCGGACGCATCGTTATGGCGCGGGGCGCTCGCAACGGCCAGGGCTCAGGATAAACCATGTCCGGACTGCGAGACCTTGCACTGCTCATCTTGGGTGGTATACTGGGCTACATGGTTGGCAAAACCGAGCACCTAAAAATTCCCAACAACCTCACCACCCGATTTGAGGAGTACTACAGAACTCACACCGTTGAGCTGGCGGTGTTGGGAGCCCTGACGGCTGTTATTATTTACCTCCTGGCTACCAGACCGCGGGGGATTAAAAGCCGACGGTGAAAGAAATCGTGTCCGAAGCCGCTTTTACACGGTGGCTGGGGGTTTTTGCGGTTTTCACACCCGCAGCAGTCGCGGCCGCTTGGGTAGGTATCCGAAGGCTTAAAGCCGATTCCAAGCGCAAAATGTTCGCCCTGCTGATCGGGGCAACAGGGCCGTTTGTGCTGGCCGTTTGGTTTGTGTACGGCTTTATAGTCGATACCTGCGGGCTGGATAGTGTAAAGGCCCTGTTCATCAACGCAGGCCTGTTCTTGTCCGCAGGGTTAGCGGCAGGATGGTTTTGCGGACGCCGCTCAAAACAAACAAACGTTAGTAAGCAGAAAGGAGATCGTTAAATTGGCTAAGGTTTATTACGACAGCGACGCCGATCTGGAGCTTTTGAAAAGCAAGCGCATCTGCATCGTTGGCTACGGCAGTCAGGGCCATGCTCACGCCCAGAATCTTCGCGACAGCGGCCTGAACGTCCACGTAGCCGACCTACCGAACTCCGAAGGATGGAAAGCCGCAGAGCGCGACGGCTTCGAAGTGCTTCCCACCCCGGAAGCCGTGCGCACAGCAGACATTGTGATGATACTGGTGAATGACGAATACCAGGCCGCTCTTTACAAGAACGAGATAGCTCCAAACCTTTCGGAGGGGAACGCAATAGCCTTCGCCCACGGTTTCAACATTCACTTCAAGCAGATCATTCCGGCGCCAAATATTGACGTGTTCATGGTGGCGCCGAAAGGTCCAGGCCATTTGGTTCGACGCATCTTCAAAGAAGGCAGTGGTGTTCCGTGCCTGATTGCGGTTGCGCAGGACTACACTGGGCAGGCCAAACAGCTGGCTCTGGCTTGGGCAAAAGGAATCGGCGGCACGCGAGCCGGTGTGCTCGAAACCACTTTCGAAGAAGAAACCGTAACTGACCTGTTCGGCGAGCAGTGCGTCCTCTGCGGAGGCGCCACTGCATTGGTAAAAGCCGGCTTCGAAATCCTCACCGCCGCGGGATACCAACCGGAAATTGCTTACTTCGAATGTCTGCACGAGCTTAAGCTTATTGTGGATCTGATGTACGAATCCGGGCTCGCCGGCATGAGGCACTCAATCTCTGATACCGCAGAATACGGCGACCTTACCCGCGGCCCGCGCATCATCGATGAACACGTCCGCAGCACTATGCGCGAAATCTTGGAGGAGATACAGTCCGGCAGGTTCGCAAGAGAGTGGATTCTCGAAAATCAAGCCAACCGACCATCCTTCCTTACCCTCAGAGAGAGGGAGGCCAAACACCCCATAGAAAAAGTTGGGGCCGAACTGCGCAAGATGATGTCCTGGCTTAAAAAGTAAGATTGCGCATCCACGAAGGGCACAGCCTGATGCTCCTTTCCATGCGCTTGAAGTTGATGCGTAGGAGCATCGGGTTGAACCCTTCGTGGATACAGCAGGAGGTCTTGAAATGAGTGAACGGATTATAATCTTTGATACCACATTGAGGGACGGTGAGCAGTCTCCGGGAGCCTCCATGAATATCGAGGAGAAGGTAACCGTGGCAAGACAGCTCGCCCGCCTCGGTGTGGACGTTATA
>JBMFPP010000216.1:0-5036 GCA_049969055.1 Armatimonadota bacterium
GGGATCAGCACGGCGCAGAGCAGTACCAGCACAGCCAAACGACTCCACTGTGGCCGCGCGAAGCTTTTGGCGCTTAGGCCGAACCAAGCGGCCACTGCAATTACGGCGGCGAGCCAACCTCCCCTCGATCCGGTGAGCAGAAGGCCGGCTATCTGCAGAAGAACCGCGGCTCCGGCCAGCACCCGCCATTGGCGAGCACACCCTATATACAGCGCAAGGCTTATCGGCAGGAAGGTAAGCAGGTACGAGGCAAGAGCGTTTGGGTTGATAAATGTGCCGAAAACCCTCCAGGTTGGATCGCCGGCCGACCATGAGGCCAAATACTCACGCACGGCCAGAAGACCCTGCAGTCCTGCCGACGCAGATGCTGAGGCCGCAAGAATGCCGCCGTATCCCAAACCTGCAAGCTGGAAGACCAGCATGAAGAACAAAGCCTGAGAGGCGCGCCTCGCCGCTTCGGTCAGAGCGGCATATGTGCTTACAGTCCAGCCGATGGATGCGAAAGCCAAAACCACAAACAAGACCGCCGGTATGTCGCATTGAGAAGCCATCGGGCGCCAAACTTCTTTTTCAAGCCGCAGTCTCGATAGGAGGAGCAGGCTTAAGGAGATCAAAAGCAGAAGGCTCAGCAAACCGTCCGGCGGCAGTGAGCGCAGAATCCGCCACGCCCATCCAAAAGGGGTTGCGGATGCATCGGCGGCAGCGGCCGCCCCGCTCCGCCCGCCCGGATAAGGCAGAAGAAGCACGGCCGCGGCCAGCACCAAAGCTGAAAAGCGCTGTAACTGCAGAGAAAGATTTGCATTGAGGACCGGACGCTTTTCTTTCGTCCGAAGCGGCGAGCTTTTTCGGGGTTTAGACCGCCCGGTTGGCACGCCTGGCATGTCGGTTCATCCTGTACACATCTATGCGGTTTTTGATAACCAGCGCAGAGGCCCGTGCTACTAGGCCGAAAACCACAACGGGCCAGATAAGAGGGTTTGAATTGGCGGCGTAGTGTTTGCGGAAAAAGCGGAACATGCTTTTGTGACGCTCTATAATCATTGCCGCCGCATTTTTGTCGGATGCGCGGGCTATCATGTGGGTTATTACCGCGTGGGGGCAGTAAAGCACCTCCCATCCGGCCTGGCGTGCGCGGTAGCAGATGTCAACATCCTCGCAGTACATAAAGAAGCGCTCGTCCAGCAGGCCGATTTGGTCCAAAACCTCTCTGCGGATCATCATTGCGGCGCCGGAAACCCAGTCCACCGCGCGAACATCAGAGTGATCCCAATCGGTTAGGAGGTACTGCCTGTTGAAGCGGTTGCCCGGGAAAAGCCGTCCCAAAAACGTATTTCTGAAAAATCCGGTGGCAAGCGTTGGGAAACTGCGGCAGGAGTACTGAATAGAGCCGTCGGCGTTGAGGAGGCGGGGGCCGATTATACCAGCCTCTGGGTGCTCGTCGGCGAAGGAAACCAGGGTGCTGAGCGCTCCGGGATGCACCAGGGTGTCTGGGTTTAGAAGCATTACGTAGCGGCCGCGGGCCTGGCGAATACCCACATTGTTTCCAGCCGAGAAGCCCAGGTTGCGCGGAAGCTTTATTAAGCGAACCCATGGAAACAGCTCCGCCACCATGTGCGCACTGCCGTCTGTGGAGCCGTTGTCCACAACAATAACCTCTACTTCTGGAGCTTCTACTGTGGCGGCAGTTGCGGCCGCATCTGATGCGCCGGATGCGCGCTGTAAATGCGCGGTGGCTTCCCGCGGCAGGACTGCTTCGCTTTCGCGGCGAGTTGAAGCCTTGTGGTGTTCTTCGCCGCGTGCTACCTCCCGCTCCAGCGTCATCAAGCAGTCTGCAAGCTCTTGCTTTGTGTTCCAGTTAAGCACAATCACGCTCAAGTCCACTTCTTTTACCTCCGCGGCATTTGCGGGCCTTCTTCATTGTTGCGGCCGCCCAGCCGATCCTGACAAAAGCACCAACATAGATACTCAAAACCACCAGCAGATAAACCGCTAATGGTATCCGACTGCGGTAGTGTTTTTTGTAGAACCGCACTAAACTGCGGTGAGACTCCCAAAGCGCCTTCAGTCTGACCTGCGAAGTTCCCCGGCCGCCGTAGTGCACAATCTCCACTGTTGGTGTGAAGACTACTTTCCATCCCTTAAGTTTTGCCCTGTAGCACAAATCCACCTCGTTGAAGAACAAAGGGAACTGTTCGTCGAACAGGCCAATGTCTTCAAAAACCTCGCGGCGCACCGCCAATGCGGATCCCATCGGCTGATCCACTTCCATTTCGCTGTTGTGATCGAACCAGCCCATTCTGTAGGCCGCGAAACGGCGGCTTTTGCGAAACAAGCGTGCCAACCCCAGTGTTTCATAAATAAGATAAGCCGGCTCCGGGAAACTGCGGCACGACGGCTGAACAGTTCCGTCCGGACTCAACAGGCGCACGCCGACAATCCCGGCTTCAGGATGATCATCCATATATTCCACAAGTCGCCGCAGTGCACCACAGGGAACGACTGTATCCGGGTTCAGTAAAAGCAGGTAGCGCCCGGAAGACAGCTTTATTCCTTGGTTGTTGCCGGCCGCGTATCCCGCGTTCGCTTGATTGGCAACAAGCTTCACCCACGGGAATTCGCATTGGACCATCTCGGCACTGCCGTCTTTGGAGGCATTGTCCACCACGATGACCTCTATTTGGGGCCGACGGTCGGTGTTAGCCGGAGCACCGTTTGCCAAACAGCGGGAAATGCTGGCCAAGCACCGGCGCAGGTAATCGGCCGTGTTCCAATTGACGATCACCACGCTCAGATCAGGCACAACAGCTCTTCTAAACTGCTTACGAGAACGTCCGGAGGGCACGCATTAAAGCGCTCTCGGGTGTGGGGAGGGTGCACCACTCCCACTGTAAACATACCCGCGGATCTCCCACCCTGAACATCCATCGGGTGGTCACCCACCATTATCGACAATCGCGGCTGGGCCTTAAGCAGTCTGGCCGCTTCCAGAAGCTGTTCCGGATGGGGTTTTGGGCGGGCTACGTCGTTGCGCGTTAGCAAAACTTGGTGAGATAGAGGAACTCTCTTAAGCGCGGCAAGTGCGGCAGAGCGGCAGTTTCGTGTAACAAGCCCAACGCGCACGCCCTTTTCAACGAGGGCTGAGACCACCTTCCGCGCTGGCGGTATTTCCTCCGCTAGCTGAGCGGCTGGCAGCTCGAAAGAGACCAAAAGCTCCTCAGCGGCCCGGCGGTAGGCGGTGCGCACCCAAGCATTCCCGATATGCTCCGAGGCTTTCTGAATTATCGAAAGCATGTCAAGCTGTTCCAGGCCGTTTGGGAGGGGCAAAAACTCCGCCGTTAGCCTTAGGAGGGCCTGCTTCATGGCCGCAAAGTCGAGATTGGTGGAGATTAGAGTTCCATCCAGATCAAACAGAACTGCTTCCACAGGCTGAGGAGCACGCTTCACAGAAGCATTATAGATTTCCCAAGCGGCCCCGTCAACGAACATGCTTTGTGAGCGGTTTGTGACTGCGCCTTTAAGATTTACCTATCCATTCCACTTTGCGGCGGCGGTAGTACTGGTAGTTCTGCCAAGATACATCAGGCGGAACAAGGTGGTCTGTGTGCGGTATAAACCCGCCGCGCTTGAGCAGGGGTGTTAGGCGTTCGAACTCGGCATCTATTGCTTCGGGGCCGGCGATGAGGGCGCGCTTGTCGAAATAGCCGCGCAGAGCCACCTTGGTACCGAACTCATCGGAAATTCGATATGCATTAGTGTGGGCCGCCTCCAGGGGGAACATCACGTTGATTCCGCCCTCCAGCCAAAGAGGAACAAGCTCGTGAATGTTCCCATCGCAGTCTACCATGTTGAATTCGCAGCCGCACTCGTTCCGCAGGAAGTCCGTCACCCTTTTGTAGCGCGGGACCATAAGCTGTTTAAACATTTTTGGTGAGATGAGCGGTCCTTTGTTGAAGCACATATCTTCCCACCAGTGTGAGAGGTCGATTTTGCACTTTCCGGCGATCTTTTCGTACAGGTGGAGCCAAAGCCGAGTTAGGTGCTCCATCATCTCTTCAACCCACTGAGTATCTTCAATTATCGCGATGGAGATATTTTCAACTCCCATCCAGTTGCGAAGCCAACCGTAGAGCGAGCCGCCGCTTATGCTGATTGGGTAATCGGCGTCAAAGGTTAGCTTGCACAGCTCGTCTATGTTTTCCGGTACGCGGCCGGGGGTATCCGGATTGAGCCTCTCATCGCGGATCTTCTCCCAATCTCTGCGGGTTTCTATGGCATAGCGCAGATATTTGGGGATGGACGCTCCAAGCTCCGGCCGCACCATCTCGGCGATGGCACCGTCGCCATCCTGCACCACTATATGATCGCCTTTTTCCTCCAAAACCTTGTACTCGAAACCCGGCAGTAGACCCATATGCAGCCACGGGCCGGGGCCGTACTCCGTATCGTCCGTATGGAAGTATTGATTAATGGCAGACCAGACACCGTTGCATTCCTCCGGAAGTCCCTCTTTGCGCCAGCGGTCTATGGTTTGCTGCCAAGCGCCGAACTCGTAATCCGGAACGCGGTCCACCGGTTGAAAGCGCAGTGTTCGCAGAAGCCTCTCTCGGTGAGTCATGCAGAAAACCTCCTTCGTTCATAAGGTTTCCACAGCGCCGCTGTGTTTGCCTTCAACAACTGCGCCCCAAACGATTGGGCCGGCTGCTTTTGCACAACCTAAGGGGGGATTTGCAGAACCGGAGCCTGTTTGCCGATAGGCAGAGGTTGGTTGAGCTGTCGAGCTCATCCTTTCCGCCGAAAAGATTTCCTGCGGAGGAACTTCGGAGGGTGTGTAGAACCAAACCTTTGCCATGGCAGTTGAACCGCCCGGCTCAGAGCCGCTTCCGCCAAAGTACGGCCCAGAGGTGGTAGAGCTTTTAAAGGAGGCCGCCGGCCGCGCTGGCTTTCTGCGCCTGAGGGTTTCCGGTGCTTCAATGGAACCCACGATAGCCGACGGCGAAATAGTTCGGGTGCGCCCAGTGAATGCCGAGCAAATAAAG
>JBMFPP010000217.1:0-4993 GCA_049969055.1 Armatimonadota bacterium
AGGCGCCGCCGCAAAGACGAAGAAAGAAAGCCCTTATGGATTGGAGAGCATTTTTAGGACCCTCTCCACCATGTGCTTGAAGAAAAATCACCCCAAAAGCATCCCTGTTTCCGCCTTTGACTTAAGGAAACAGGGATGCGCAGATTTGCGTGCCGACTGCTGGCCGCTTTGAACATCACCGCCAAAAAGTTCTGGCGTTTAATTGGTCGCCGTCGGTTTGTCAAAACTTCTTGTCTCTTACTGCACCCGCCACCAGCACCTCCCTAGCGGCCTTCCGAAGGGACGCCACAGTCCACGCCGTGCGCTCCGGAAGCGGCACTGAAGCGCCGGGGCTCGCAACGAAGAAGCTCAGCTCCTTAAATCCATTGGCTGGGATATCCAATTCGTACTCCAGCTTCCCCGAAAGGTAGATCGACTGGTCCCGCTGTCCGCCTACATCAACATAATACAGAGCCGCCTGGTTCATCCTGCCGGATATAACCTGGTCCGGATTTACACCGATGTTCGGCGGAAATATCCACAAAACGTTGAGAATAGGGTTCTGATCCGGCGAATGCGCCGCCGGCAGGATGTTCACGTCCAGGAAGCCGTCATTGTTCTCATCCTTGGCGTTGAAGACCAGCGCACCAGGTTTATTCCTGCCCCAGCGCGCAATTGGGTCCACTTCCACCGGCGGCGCACCTTCCACTTTGCAAACCTGTATCCTCTGCCCACTGGTGGAGTGGAAACTCTCCATCAGACCCAGCACAACCTGCGCAGAGCCCCCTTTCTCCACCGCAAAACGGTAAAGTATGGGAACACCCCCCAACCCTGCACGGATGTTTCTGAATGCTGGGTCGCACTCAACCTCCGGCGTGCCCCAACCCGGCAGTGATTGGGCCTCGTCGTCGTAGCCCCAATCGCGCTTTTCCTGCTTCACCGTTGGAGGTTCCAAAAGCGAAAGCACCGTTCGACCGCCAATCCTTACCGACTGGCGCCCAACAATCGCTCCATCGGGCAGATCAACTGCAAGCGTGGCTTTGCACCGGCGCCCAGAGGTCTCCTCAATTCGCACGGTCAGTACATCGAACCCAGACGGCCAAGCCGGCGCGCGGAATGCTGTTAGCGTAAGCACCAAAGGACTTCGCTGAATTCGCACCTGCGCCGCGGGAATGACGCCGTCGAGTACAACCCGCTGAATGCTTCCAGACCCCTCTGCCGGAATGCCCTCGCCGGACAAACCAAAAGTCAAACTTCCCCAATCTTCCACTAATTTGCCGGAGGCCTCCATCTTGGATGGAGGAAACCCTGGCAGACCGATCTGCACAAAATCTTCGGCGAATGCACCCGCGCACAGCGCAAGCAGCACCGCCGCAAAAGCCGCTGAAAAGCGCTTCATCGTTAGGCCGCACCCCTGTGCTGTGGTTCAAACCTTGGTGAATGGATCACCCGAATTCCGTACAGCTGGCAGAAGCCCTCCACCTCACGCTTGTGGTTGCCAAGCGTCACCACCTGGTGGAAGCCGAGAACATCGCGCGCATCCTCCACATCATCCATCTTAATCTCGATGGATGTGCGGCAACCGCCGGCAGGCGGAGTTGGAACATTGCTGACCACGGTACCTGTATCCACGATTACTTCGTTTGGGTTGTTAAAGCGAATAAGCGTCACCGGCTCCCCAACCGGCCAGAGCACCTGCACGGAAACCCCCAACGCAGACTCCGAATGGTTGCGCAGGATAAACGGCACTCTCGGTTTATCGAAGCCGCGCAGTCGAGAACCGCATGTGCAGTGGGCAGTAATAAGCAGGTTCTTGGCGGTTTCAGCAACCGGATCGTTCATATAGCCCGGCCGATTCAGCAGATAACTGGTCAGCATCAAGCTAGTAGCGCCGAACAGATCCGCCTCACAGCCGGCGGTTATGCCCTGGTCCTGCAGAAGCATCCAAGCGCCGCACGGAGGCGTTGGAACCAGCTTCGCCCCCACCATACCCAGGCAGTCCATCGAAAGCGCGTTGGCGTTTTCATCCGCCAGCAGTCTTTTAGCCGTCACATACGCCCTTGCGCAGTTCAGCATATCCTGCTGGGTTGGCTCAACAACCTTCTTGGCCATCCTGCGCAGTTCCGAAGCCACATGCCGCACCTCATCCGTCACAGGGGTTGCATCAAATCTCTGGTTGAAAACATCGCGCGGGATCGCCCGCACCTTGGTGCCCAAACGCTCCAGAACCGTTTCGTTGCGCTGGTTGCCCTGTATCCAGAGAATGCGGCTTTCTTCAAACATTCGCTTCGCCTTTACCATGCGCAGACCGGCTTCAACCGCAGGCCATTCAAGCGTGGATGCCAAGTACACCCCGGGAGTGCGAGATAAACCCAGCACATGACCCGTGAACGACGTGCCAATTGGGGCGAAAACCAGCAGTGGCACACCCGCCTCGCGGGATAGGCGGTCCACCCATCCCCAGCAGTTCATATGGTAAATTGAAACGAACAGTGCATCCGGCTTCTCGCTCCTGACCTTGTTCAGAAGTGCTGTCATTCCGGATTCATCCTGCACCGGACTGCTCTCAACGGACAGATCTATCCCCAGCCTCTTGGCGGACTCCTCCAGCTTGGAAGAATACTCCTTCTGCCGCTCCTTCAGGTTGTAAGCCGTTCCAGGCCACCCCAGCCAGTATGGCGTTGGCTGTTGCAGGGTGCCAACTGCAATCGTAACCTTTGGCTTCGGCCTCAGGGACGCTGGATCCACAAAATCTCTGGGATTACCTGCCAACGCAGCTTCAGCAAAAGCGGAGCCTTTCACAAGGGCAGGCCCCACTGCCGCCGCGAACAGCTTCAAGCAGTCCCGCCGGGAAATACAGCATCTGCACTTCATACCAGCCACCTCACCCCTGCGCGGCGCCGAGCATCGGCACCGAATTTACCCAAGCCCTCTTTCGCATCATGTTCTCTGCCTCCTTTCAAACGAGGAAAAGACTCCTGTGCCCTCCCCACCTCAAATGGCGGGGGGAGGGGTGCCTGACCTCCCTCTCCCGCCGCTGGAAGAGGGGTTAGCGGTGAGAAAAAGCCAGCTGGAAGAGAGCTAATCTCCGGCGGCGCACGCACACCTGCACAGCAACCCCCGCCCAACCTACTGCGTCTGTTATGTAGAGGAGGAAACGCCGATGAAGAGTCTTCTGTTGCAGATTGGACTCTGCTTCGCCCTCCCGGCAGTCCCTGCAGACACCCCAAAACAGACCACGCATGTCCGGTTTGAGCACGTCATCATAGACCGAGACGTCCCGGAAGGGCTCGACTGTAAGGGGGTAGGCGATATCGACGGCGACCGGTTCACGGACATCGTTGTTGCCGGCAACCTAAGGGGCGGCAGTCTGGTCTGGTACCGCTATCCGAACTGGGCTAAACATGTCATCGACGTAGGTCAGTTCGCGGTGGACATGCAGGTTGGGGACGTGGATCGAGACGGTGACCTGGATATCATCGTGTCGGAAGCGTACGAGGCCCCGTCCAAGGGAAAGGCACTGCTCTGGTACGAGAACCCGCGCCCCAAAGGCAGTCCGGCCGCCGACAAGTGGAAGCGGCACGTCATCACGGCAAACGCCCCGGTGGATAGCTACATCCACGACATTGAGGTCGGCGACCTCAACCGCGACCGGAAACTGGACGTGGTTATTCGCCATGGAAAAACGGTGCTTTACCTACAGAATACCCCTGACTCGTGGGCGGAGAGGATTATAGATGAGGGGAGCGGCTCCGGCGATGAGGAGGGCACCGCCTTGGGAGACATCAACCGCGACGGTCGCTTGGATGTGGTCCTGAACGGTTATTGGCTAGAGCAGCCGCCTGATCCAATCAAGGGGACCTGGAGAAGGCACATCATCGATTCCAATTGGCCCCAATTGGTCGGTGTCGCCGTTGCAGATATCAACCGCGACGGCAGGCCCGACGTCCTGCTGGCACCCGCAGAAGACCGCGGCCGCCTTTCTTGGTACGAGGCTCCCAAAAACCCTCCCAGCGATAAATGGATCGAGCATGTTATCGACAGCGATGTGGAATACATCCACACTTTCAAAGTCGCTGATATGAACCTAGACCGCTGGCCCGATGTGGTGACCGCCGAAATGGCACAGTCGGGATATCATCCTGATAAGCCTTCTCGCAAACGGGTCAGCGTCTATCTGAACCAAGGCAAAGGCGTGAAGTGGCGGCACCAAATCGTGGCCAACACAGGTTCCCACAACATCCGCGTCGCCGACATAGACAGCGACAGAGACATCGACATCGTTGGCGCAAACTGGGGCGGCGCTTACCATCCCGTTGAGCTGTGGCGCAATCTGCTCAATTCCCCAAAATCGAGATCACGGCTTCCACGTTGATACCTGGAGTGTGAAGCAGGAACGGTTTGCCTTTCCCGTAATTAGGAAGAGGTGGTAAACGTGAAAAGGAAGGAATTCCTAGGGATGTCAGCAGTACTGCTTGGATTTGAGCTCTTCACCGTTTCGGCCCAGCAGGGAACGGTCCGAAACCGCCAGCTAAGACCTACAATGGGTCCTCTGCGGGTGCATCCCACTAACCCCCGCTACTTCGCCGATAGGCGGGGGCGAATCGTCTATCTAACCGGTTCTCACACTTGGAACAACCTGCAGGATATGGGTCCAACGGACCCACCCAAACCGTTCGACTTTAATGCCTATCTCGACTTCCTGCAACAGCACAACCACAACTTCATCCGCTTGTGGCGCTGGGAGGAACCAAAGTGGCGCTACGAACACGGTTCACTCTGCTTCTGCGAACCGCACCCCTGGCCCAGAACCGGCCCCGGCATCGCCCGCGACGGCAAACCCAAGTTCGACCTCACAAAGTTCAACCAAAGCTACTTCACAAGACTGCGGGAGCGCTGTTCCAGCGCCGCCAAACGCGGCATCTATGTCTCCGTTATGCTTTTTGAAGGTCACTGCGTGCAGTTCGCCGCGGAAGGTAGAGAATTCCACCCATTCCATCCCGACAACAACATC
>JBMFPP010000218.1:0-4989 GCA_049969055.1 Armatimonadota bacterium
CGAGCGCTCGTGCATACGGAGTTGCGGACCTCACAAAAGCTTACCCGCAGAAAGTGGAGCGCCTGTGGCGAGGAATTGCTTTGCTTAATAGGACAAGTGTGCTGATCCAAGATGAGGTTGAGGCAAAATACCCCCTCGATTTAGTGTGGACCATGCACACCCCTGCAGAAATATCCACCACTGGAAGAACAGCCGAGCTCAAGATCGGAGATGAAGTGCTCGAAAGCCGCCTGCTGGAACCGGCAGGGGCATCCTTCGCGGTGCTATCCGCAAACCCGCCTCCTCCAGAGCGCCAACAACCGGAAGTAAAGCGCCTAACAGTAAGGGTAAGCAATGCAACCAGAACCCGCATAGTTGTACTTTTGACACCTCGGGGCTTACCTTCACCACCGAAGGTGGATATTGTTCCTCTGCTTAAGTGGGTGGACGAAGCGCAGTTTAAACTGAACGCGCAAACTTAACCCATCGCTTTGGGAGGACAGCGTATGGACTATATAAAGAATGCGGTCTTAGCATTGGGGGGCGCGTTGCTCTTAGCGGTGTGCTGTCTTGGCCCCGCTTTCGCGGCAACAACCGCGGTAAGCAGCGGAGATGCCTTTCGCAAAGCAGTTGCGTCTGCAAAGCCCGGTGACCGCATACTGCTGGAACCCGGCACATACCAAGGTGTGTTCTACTTCGAGCGCATAAAAGGTTCTCCGGCGCATCCTATAATCATCGGCGCCGCAGACCCAAAACGCCCTCCTATAATACGCGGCGGGACCGAGGCCGTGCACCTAACAAGCGTCTCGCATCTGGAACTGCGCGATTTGGTGATTGATGGTGCCAAAGTAAACGGTCTCAACGCCGATGACGGCGGAAATTACCAAAACCGCACGCACCACCTAACACTTCGAAACCTAATTGTGCGAAACACAGGTCCAAGCGTTGGCGGAAACGGGATAAAACTTTCCGGCGTGGACGAAAGCACCGTGATCAACTGCACCGTCGAGGGATGGCCTCAAAACGGTTGCGCTATCGACATGGTAGGCTGTCACCGCGTGCAAATCCTCGGGTGCACCTTCCGCAACGGGGGCGCGATCGGCATACAAGCAAAAGGCGGCTCCGAGGATATTCGCATCCGCAGATGCTTTTTCGAAGGCTCTGGCGAGCGCGCAGTAAATGCCGGAGGCTCAACAGGCATGAGCTACTTTCGACCCAAGCCCCAGTGGTTCGAAGCACGCAATATAACCGTCGAGGGGTGTATATTCGTCGGCTGGCGAACACCCATCGCCTTCGTTGGGATAGACGGCGGTGTGTTCAGATACAACACTGTCTACCGCCCGAAGAGGTGGGCGCTTCGAATCCTGCAGGAAACAGTTGCACCAGGCTTCGTACCCAGCAGAAACGGAGTCTATTCGGATAACATTGTGGTTTTTCGCTCTGGCGAGATGGTCGATGCTGTAAACATAGGTCCGAACACAGCTCCATCAACCTTCAAATTCGCCAGGAACCTTTGGTACTGTATGGACTCGCCGGGGAAGAGCAAGCCGTCGCTTCCTACAGCCGAAAAAGACAGTATCTACGGTAAAGATCCACTCTTAAAAGACCCCTCCCGCGGCGACTTTGGTGTCAAACTGGGTAGCCCGGCGGCCAAAATCGGCGCCCACGCACTGCCAAACTGACAGAACGGACTAAACGCTACCAGCCGGGCTCGGCCGCATACTGCACCTGTATTCCGGCCGGGGCGGTGATGTAAATTGGGCTTGGCGAAAGCGGTACGGAAAGCACCTTCGTGCGCTGCTCCGAAGGAACAACGCGCTGTGTGCCATAAACATCGTGCACAACAAGCCTTTGCGAAAAATTCACGCGTATATATGAATACGGGCGCGTTGTCCAAGCAACTACGGTATCGTGTTCGCCATCTGTGAAAACCGCGGCGTAAGTGCTTCTGGAGCGAACCGGCATACTTACAAAGCGTTTTCCTTCCAAAAGCCGGGTCATCCAGGCATAGGCGTAATATGAATACTTCGGCGAAAGATCGGACCGGCACAAACCAACCATGTCGGCTTGATCGAACTGGCGCGTTCCAACGTCAGTCAGGGTCCACCAAAACACTTTTTCAACCCGGTTGGCAATGGCAAGCACATAAAATCTAACCAACAGATCAGCCTGGCGCAGTTCATTGGTGCCGTAGGGGTGAATTTGCGTGGTCCAGCAGATCTCGGTTATCCAGATTGGCTTAACAGCGCCGCGAAACTCCATAACACGGCGAATAGCCTCCAGATTGCCGGGAAAATCCTGGTGCACCAAAGGATCGTTGCTCCGGAGGTGGTCTCGCATCCAAAGATCCAGCTTCTCCTCGGGGTCATTAGGGGGGCGGTAGGGATGAAAAGCCAAGATATCGAAGCTGTCCCGCGGAATCAGCCGAAACATCCTCTCTGCCCACTGGATATCGCAGAACGCCATATTCAGGCCAACGACCTTCGCTTGAGGGTCTGCTTCGTGAATTGCTTTAGATGCCGCGACCAAGAACCGCGCGTACTGGCCCGGAGTGCTGTTCCAAAAGCCGCCGTTCGGCTCGTTCCAAATCTGCCAGAACTTGATGTGTTCCCTGTAGCGCTCCACGGCGGCCTTGGCAAACCGAGCGTAAGCATCAACGGCATCACGGGAATCTATATTCACCCAACTCGGCTCGTAGGCCAGATTGATAAGGAGGCTAACGCCGTACCGCTGGGCCAGCTCCAGCATCCGATCGCAGAAAGACCAGTCGTAGTTTCCTGGAGACAGCTCCACATACCGCCAAACGAAATCTTGCCGCCCCCACTTTATTCCAGCCTCCCGCATAAGCCGCAGCCGCTCCTCGATATCAGTCTGTCCGGGCTCAAATGCAGTGTTGATGCCGAAACTGCTTCCCGGAAGAAGTCCAGGATGCGGATGCGGCGGCAAGTTCACTGTGAAGTTAGAAACCGCTGTTGCAGAATCAAACGCCAGCATAACAATATCCGCTCGTCTTCTTTAAGATACAGCAAACACAGCTTTTGCACAATAAATTCATCTAAATAATCGGATGCAAACAAGGAGGCTGTAGCCATGGAAGAGCTTGTAACCAGAAGAGAGTTCTTAGAGCGCGTTGCGGTGGGAACCGCTGTTGCCAGCATCGGCACAGCCGCGGCAGAAGCTTCCACAGCGCGCCCGGTCCCACCTTCAGAGAAAGTGACCCTCGGTCTTATAGGATGCGGCGGCCGAGGTATGACGTTGATGTCGCTCCTCCAAAGCACAGGCCAGGCCCAGTTCGCCGCCGTGTGCGACCCGGACACCAACAGAATGTACGCCGCCCAAAAGCAAGCCGGCGAAAAAGCGAGGGCCTACAAAGACTTCCGCCAGCTTCTGGAGCAAAAAGACATCGACGCCGTTGTAATTGCCACGCCAGACCACTGGCATGCCATTCCCACAATCCGAGCCTGCGAAGCCGGGAAAGACGTGTACGTGGAGAAACCGCTTGCACACAATATCTTCGAAGGCCTGGCGATGATACAAGCCAAAAACCGATACAACCGCATAGTAGCCTTCGGTACACAGCAGAGAAGCGGCGCCCATTTTCAAAAAGCGGTGGAAATCGTCCGTTCCGGCCAGCTGGGAAAAATCACCCGTTGCCAAACTTGGAATCTGTGGAACGAATCCGAGGGCGCCACAGGAACCGGAAGGGGAGCCGGCATCGGAAACCCGCCGGACGGTCCGGTCCCGCCGGGTGTGGACTACGATCTGTGGCTGGGTCCCGCCCCGAAGCGCCCATTCAACCCCAACAGATTCCACTTCAACTACATCTACTTCTGGGACTACGCCGGCGGGATGATGACCGGCTGGGCAGTGCACCTGATCGACATCGTACACTGGGCAATGGGCGTAGAAGCACCGGAGACTGTTTACTGCACGGGTGGTAAGTTCGCCCTTACAGACAACCGAGAAACCCCAGACACCCAGGAGGCTCTCTGCACGTATCCAGGCTGGATCGGCATCTACAGCGTGCACCATGCCAACAAATACCCGATCTGCGGCCGCGACTACGGCATAGCCTTCCACGGCACCAAGGGAACACTCATTCTTGACCGCTCCGGCTTCGAAATCGTTCCAGAGGGAGAGCGTATGCAGGCCGCGCGAAGCGGTGGTTCAGACCAGGATGGAGCGCATGTGCGCAACTTCATCGAGTGCGTAAAAACTCGGCGCCAGCCAGCCGCAACGCTTGAGGACGGTTTCAGCGCCACACTGCCCTGTTGGCTGGCCAACATATCCCTGCGGCTTGGCGGAAGGTTGATTAAGTGGGATGCAAAAGCCAAAACCATTGTCGACGACCCAGAGGCGAAGAAAATGATGCGCCGCACATACCGTAAACCGTGGACTTTGTAGGCTTTGACACCCACAACGAAGCAGTGTGCCGGCGTTGGACTTCGTTGACACTGCGCGCGCCCTGTGGTACACTGAAAACCGCATAAAGGCGCGCCTGTAGCTCAGTGGATCAGAGCACCAGACTTCGGATCTGGGTGTCGGGGGTTCGAATCCCTCCAGGCGCGCCAAACGTGTTCTGCTCACTTAACCTCTAAACAACGGTACGCGCCTCGTCGTTGATCACCAGGATGTTCTGCTTGCTGCCCAGCTCTTTAAGCACCCGGCGGCAGAAGGCAGCATCGCTTTCCACACCTCGCTGCACCACGCTTCTGGAGCGGCTGTCGTCCTGCGGCTGGAAGAGGTGCCAGTTCGTGATCTCGAACTTGCCCTGCTGGAGCCGTTCCAGGAGCCCGCGCGGCACGAGGTCGAACTTGTCGTAGTAGTTGCCGGGCTTCCAGGGAAGGAGCACCTGGAGGCGCTCTTTGATGGTGAGGTTGGGACAGACCAAAAGCACAGCGTCGGAGAAGCGGCGGTCCTGAGGGTTGGCCAGCTTGTTGAGCACCTGCCAGGCAATGACCATGCCCATGACCACGGTCTTGCCCGAGCCGGTGGCCATCTTGCAGGCGT
>JBMFPP010000219.1:0-2618 GCA_049969055.1 Armatimonadota bacterium
TGCTGGTTTCCAATTCGCACGTTTACCAATCCCGCGTCTTTGGCCGCAGCCTCGGCTTCGCGCGCATGCTGTGCCGACGTGTACGGCATGTCGGACATGAAAAACTGGGGGGCGAAGGCCAAAAGCGCGTATGGAATCCTTGGATCGAACTGTGCAATAAACCCGGCGATCTTTCCCACCTGCTCTGCGTCGACATATCCGGGCACCAGAAGTGTGCTTGCCACCACCAGGGGAGGGTCGGGCCTTTCGCTGAAGCGTTTAGCGGCCCGCGCGAAGTTCTCTTTGGTGCGTTGGTTTGAGACTCCTGTCAGCGCCAGGTGCAGTTCCTCATCGAAAGCTTTGAGATCGAATTTTATACAGCCGCCGGTTTCCAGAGAGTAACAAACCGCCGCATCCAGCAGACGCGGGTGCATCATCCCGTTCGTTTCCCAGCACACCCTCACACCCCGTTTGGCGAAAAGCTTAGAAGCCGCCAAAGCATGCGGCATTTGCGATGCCGGGTCGCCACCGAAGAAGCATACGCAGAACGTTCGCTGGTTTGCCTTTTCGGCAAGCTCTTCCGCGCTGAGGAGACCGCCGGACTCGGGGGTTATGCGACGATAGTGCCAGTTTTGGCAGAAAAGGCAGTTTGCCGTACAGCTGGCGTAAAACACTGCCAGATTGTGGCAGCCCCGCTGTTTACCCCCTTCGCAAACCCAATCGGCAACGCAGTTGGTGGGCAGTGGATCGCGGTACCAGTGCAGTAATCCCCGCTTTGGAGAGCCTGCCAAGTGCCGAAGTCTGCCTCCCTCAACCACTCTCAGTCCGCAGTAACCGCGCTCTCCTTCCGCAAGGGTGCACTCGTTGCTGCACAGCGAGCACTTCACTCCACCGGCTGTTTTGGGTGGATCTGCAGGTAGTTCGAAAGCCGCGCGGGACAGAGCATGCCGCCTGTGCAGTTCTTCGCGCACAGCGGGAAAATTCCCAAGTATGCATTTTCCGCATACTTTCACTGCGTCCGCTATATCAAGAGCCCTGCGGCCGCACAGCATACAAACTGCTTCCGAAGCCGACATTCCAGCGCCCCTCTTTCATGCGCATGTTCCTCTTCGGCCTTTTGACCAGAAGGTTGTTTTCATCGCAGTCCCCGCCGCAGTACATCTTGTTTTCCGGAGGGCTCGGGTGTAAGATCTGGCACACTGCTTCCATCACTCCAATACATTTTCTCGGCCGCTTGTCCTTATTCCCCCAACCTATCCTTCAATCCCCGGCTTTTCTCCCTCTTTTCACCGGGAGAGGAACTGGGGGTGAGGGCAAAAGTACTGACAAGAAGTTTTGGCAAACCAGCATATTGAACGCTAAAACTTCTTGGTGAAAGCATGGGGCTTTCCAATGCATTTGACTATCATGCTTTGCCTTTCTATAATGTTGTGCGGCCAAAGCGAAAATTGTGCGGTAAAAAGGTATCGGCAATTATTCCAGCCTACAACGAAGCCGAAACAATAACGGCCACGGTTAAAGCCGCGCTTTCACTGCCTTTTGTATCCGAGGTTGTGGTGGTTGATGACGGCTCTAAGGATGAAACCGCCGTCCTGGCCGAGCAAGCCGGAGCCACTAAAGTCATTCGCCATCCGCGAAACATGGGCAAAGGAGAGGCAATGAACACCGGCCTGAAAGCGGCTTCAGGTGATGTTCTTCTGCTTTTGGACGGCGACCTCGGCGAAACCGCTTCCGAGGGTTTCAAGCTTCTGGAGCCGGTTTTAAATGGCCAGGCCGATATGACCATTGCGCGGTTCCCTCGGCGGACGAGGGGCGGTGGATTTGGCATTGCTCTGCGAATTGCGCGCTGGGGAGTTAGAACCCTAACCGGCAGGCCAATCCAATTTCCCCTCTCCGGGCAAAGAGCTGTTAGGCGCTCTGTCATCGAAGATATAGGTGGCTTTCCCCCTCGCTTCGCCGTGGAAACCGGCATGACCATCGATGTACTGCGCCGCGGCTACCGCGTACTCGAGGTGGATACCAACATGTCCCACCGCGTAACCGGGCGGGATGCGGCCGGTTTCCTCCACAGAGGGAAACAGCTCTTCGATATAGCCGCTGCAGTTCTCAAGAGGAGCGTGCTGTTCGGGCTAAAACGGCCGAAGAGACAACCATGAGTGTCAATCCATCTCAGATGTTGATTTACGCTGTGGTTTCGGCTGCCCCAATCGCTTGGTTGCTGTCGAAAGCGGTGCCGCGGGTGTTCCTGGAGAAATGCCACCTCGGACGCACTAACTTCGAAGGGAAGCAGGTTCCCACCGCCTGCGGAGTAATTCTCTTGGCCGCTGTGCTTCCAACACTTGTCTGCGCTGGGGTTTCTTTCCCGCACCGAACAGAAGCAGTCCTATTCGCGTTTGCGGCTTCTGTCTTCGCACTGCTGGGTTTGGTAGACGACATATGGGGAGACAGGTCCGCCGGCGGTTTCAAAGGCCACCTGAAAAGTCTGCTTGCCGGCAAGATCACAACCGGGATAATCAAAGCTTTGTTTGGAGGAGCGGCGGCTGTCGGCTGTGGATTTGCACTTGCATTCCGGCAGGAGGCATTGGCTAAACAAGGGCTGGTTGAACGCCAAAACTTCTTGCAGAATTCGGTTGAGGCGG
>JBMFPP010000219.1:2628-4987 GCA_049969055.1 Armatimonadota bacterium
CGCCTTCTGTGCAAACGGGTTGAACCTGCTGGATACCCGCCCATCCAGGGCCGGAAGCGCATATATGCTCTTTTCTGTTATACTCCTTGTGTGGTCTCGTGAGCCGCCAGCAGTGGCGGTTTCATCTGCGCTGTTTTTGGCGGTTCTCGCTTACCTCCCTGCGGAGCGCCGCAGAGAATGCATGATGGGTGATACCGGCGCCAATATGCTTGGGGCTGTTTTGGGGCTTCATGCGGCGCTGGTGTTGGGGATTTGGCAGAAAGTGGCTGCATTGGCCGCACTGGTGTGGATGCACCTATACAGTGAAAACCACTCGCTGTCTGCCGCCATCGAAAATAGGCCGCTTTTGGACCGCCTCGATAAAGCTTTGAGGGGAGAAAGGTGACCGCTGCCGCCGTTAACACTATAGAGATTGCCATTCACGGCCGCGGAGGGCAGGCCGCTATCACCACCGGCAATATTCTTACGTACGCCCTGTTTTTGGAAGGAATGTCACCGCATGGACAACCCCGGTTCACGCCTGATAGGATGGGCGCACCGGTTTCCTACGCCATCAGATTCAACAAAGATCGAACCCCGATCTGGGACCGCAGTTGGATTAGAAAACCGCAGATAGTTCTGCTGTTCGATTTGACTTTGATCGACAACATCGGCGTGAACGAGGTATGGGAAAAAGGTATAGAAATGATCGCCAACATTCCCCAAAAGGCCAGCATCCCAGCAAGAAGTTTTGACGCTCAATTAGCCCTCGTCGATTTGCCAAAACTTCTTGAGAAGCTTTTGGATTTCAAGCTTTACGCGGTGGATGCCAACAGAATTGCCCAAGAATGCGGACTTATGAAGGGGTGCGTTCCCATACTCAGCAGTGCAATGGCTGGGGCTTTTGCCAAAGCAACCGGCTTGGTTTCCCTGCAGAGCGTGGAGTCTGCAATGAAGGCGCTTGCAAAAGGCGCCCTCGAGCGGTATCTGCCGGCTAATATCGAGGCTCTCCGCCGTGGATACGAAGAGGTGCGCCGAGTTAGCAACTTCATCGGAGAGATGACCAGTTGAAGACCGATTTCAGCAATTCAGAGCTTCCTCTGCGCTTCGTTTCTAAGCGGAGCAGCAGTAACATAAAAACGGGCTTCCAAAGGTTTCAGAGGCCTGTTTACGACTATCCATCCAAATACTCGCCCTGCAGAGCTGCCTGCCCGGCCGCTCACGACATTGCCACGGCCCTTTTCTTGGCCTCAAAGGGCAGGTTCGACCTGGCGAGAGAGCTGTTTCTGGAGGAAAGCCCGTTTCCTGGGATTACCGGCCGCGTGTGTTACCACCCCTGCGAAACCGCCTGCAACCGCGCCGGATACGACGAGGCCGTTGCTATAAACGCCTTGGAGCGCGCCATTGACGCCTACGGTGCCGCCCCGTTCGAAGCGCCAAAAACGGCTTACTCGGAATCGGTGGGCATAGTGGGGGCAGGGCCGGCAGGTATGACCTGCGCCTACCACCTGCGCCTGTTGGGATACGCAGTAACCGTGTACGATGCCAATCCCTCTCCGGGCGGAATGCTGTCCCACGGCATACCCGCGTACCGACTGCCTTCAGAAGTAACCCAAAAAGCCACCGCCGAGCTTCAAGCATTGGGAGTGGAATTTTTGTGCGGCGTCTGCGTTGGCCGGGATATCTCTTTTGAGGAACTTCGCCGCCGCCACAACGCGCTGTTCCTTGCGCCCGG
Source organism: Armatimonadota bacterium (assembly GCA_049969055.1). Lineage (GTDB taxonomy): Bacteria > Armatimonadota > DTGP01 > DTGP01 > JBMFPP01 > JBMFPP01. The sequence continues at coordinate 4,343 of JBMFPP010000219.1, forward strand.
TCTTCCGAAAAGCAGAAAGATAGCCGGCCTTCCGGAAACGCCCCGCGTGGTTTCCGGTCTCGACTTCCTCAGGGCAGTGAGAGCCAACGGCAGACTGCCGCTTTCCGGAAGGGTTTTGGTGCTCGGCGGCGGAGATGTGGCCGTAGATGCGGCGAGAAGCGCGGTCCGCTGCGGCGCCGCATCCGTAACGATATGCTGTCCAGAGCCCGCCGACGGAATGCCAGCGCATCCTCAGGAGGTTTCTGCCGCTTTGGCTGAAGGCATCCAGGTGGTGGAGCGAGTTCTTCCAGAAGCGGTTCAGCAGAGTGAAAGCGGCATTACCGTTCGCTTCAGAAGGGTTGAGGCGGTTGAGCGTGGAGAGGGCGGCTATTCGTTCCGCACCGGCGCTGAAACCGCGGTTTACGGCCCTGCCGATTATCTGATATACGCAGTTGGTCAGGAGGCGGAGCTTTCGTTCCTGCCCGACAGCCTGCGCAAAGACGGGCGCATTGCGTGCGGCCCATTTGGAGAAACCGCGGAGCCTGGGGTTTTCGCAGGCGGGGATGCTGTTGGGACCTATAATGTGGTCAATGCAATCGCCTCTGCGAAACGCGCTGTTGTCGGCATAGATTGCTATCTGCGGAGCCGGTCAACCGAAGGGCTGGA
>JBMFPP010000220.1:0-4973 GCA_049969055.1 Armatimonadota bacterium
GTCCCGGATGCAGTCACATATCCATCGATATCGGCACTTCCTGTTATGCGCACGTTTTGGTTAGCGTGTACGTTGGCAAGGTGTTCCGTTGGCGGATCCGTAAGTGTAGATGCCGACCCAGTGATTCTCACGTTGCCGTTGGAAACGATGGCCCCGTTCGGAAACCTGAAGAACCCGGAAGCTAAAAAAGCCCGCACTTGCCTTGTAACGCCGTTAACAGTACCGACGGCGTCCACAATCCTGCGGCTTTGGTCGCCGTCCGGCACACTAACGCTCACTGTAAAAACTCCATTCCCCAAAGAGATCGGTTCGGTGGTTCCGGTATAGCTGGAATTCTGCCGCAGTTGGTCCAACCCAAAGCTTACCCCTGCTTCTGCAAGGCTAAGAGCGGCCATACTATCGCAGGAACGGTAGGATTCTTTCGTTTCGGATCCCACGTATTGGAGCAGAGCTAAGCCTGCCACCATCATTACGGCCGCAAACAGCAGGCTGATCATAGATATGTGGCCCGATTGAAACCTTTTCCGCATCGGTGATCACCCTCCAGATAGGCCGAAGTTCATCAAAGAAGCACGCTGTGCATCGGAAACAACCACCGTTCCCTTCTGCGCCTGCCGTGAAACAACGATCCGCGCCTCCACTCCGGCAACCTGGTCCCAATTTGAAGTTGGGTTTCCGTCGGCAGTGAAGTAAGAGAAGCCAATGGAAGTGACCCCATAAGGAATGAGCCTGCGGACTCCGCCGGGCCGCACCGAGTCGGCGGCGGGTTCGGTTGCTTGGATAAGCGCTCCATCAACAAGCTTGTATGCCACGTAGTCGAAGTCTGTAAACCGCAGTCTGGTGCCGTCACTGCTGGGAATTTTAAGCACCACCACATCGGCACCCGAAATGTAGCTGGTCCCGCCGATAACAGCCGACGGCACCACCGATGCGGCCGATCTCACGTCGTGCATTATGATTGTAAGCGCGTTGCGTACGGACGCCACAGCGCCGGTTTCCACCTCTCCACGGCGCATCATGTCGATGCCGTTCATGTATAATGCGGCTGCAGCGGCAAAAATCAAAGAAGTTATTACCACTGCCACTGCCAGCTCCACAACGGTGAAGCCGGCTTGCCGCGGCGCAGGCCGATTGTTCCCGTCTGTTCCGCACATAGCTCTACTGCACCATGCGCGTTAAAAGCGTGGTAACCGTAATGCTTCTCACACCCTGAGGAGCAGCGGGATCTGTCCAGGTAACAGTGGCGCTGATTTGCCTAATGTTAGGAGAGCCTCCGTAATTTGCAATGCTCATACGGCCGGAACCGTTGGGAAGAGCGGCAATGCTGTTGTTGGTGAAAACCGCATCGGTGACCGTTGGAGGTAGGCTGTTGCGATACTGCTGGCGAATGAGCTCTATCTGCTGGCGGGCCGCCCTGTAAGCCAGCATGTTATAGTGGGAGTCTCTGTTGAGCGTTGTGGGAAGCGCAAGCAGATAGCTCAAAGCCATGAGTCCGACCGCGGTGATGACAATTCCGAAAAGAACGTCTACAAGCGTGAAACCACCCCGTTTGTAAATCAGTGTTCGGCGCATGGTGGACTCTCAGGCACAGACAAATTTTGCTTTGGGTATTTTATTATTCCATAAAAATGCCGCTTACTGTGCGGAGACTGCCGCAAACTGCAAAAATTGCATAAAGCCCCCTTCAGCGGCGGAGAATGATTCGCTTTACAGCTTCGGCCGCTTTTGCGGAGTATCCAAGCGGCTGGAGCCACGCCGCATGTGCCACGAGGATGATCAAAGCGAGGAAAAGCAGAATCTGCCTCTTAACCTTTCGAGTTTTGGACGCGGCAGATGATTTCGAAGTACGAACCTGTCCTCGACTCGAGAGTTCTTCAGAGGCAGCAAGATTGGGCCTGGCCGTTCGCATGCTGGACTCCATTTCCCAAAAATTTTTCGAAAAAACGATGTAGCAGGAAGTCTTGCCAAACAACGGCGGCAAGACCTTGGTCGGCGAGGACCGCGGCTTTGCCGTTATCTAAGCCGGCAAAAACCATTATGTCGGCAGGTTAACCGCAAGGTCAAGTTCGGCGTCAGCAGTAGGTTTTAAACACTCTGGAGCGAAGGTGTATCTGTGTTCGCACACAACTGCCTAAGCGTGCATTTCGTGCCGCCGCTAAGGCAGGACGACATCGAACCTGCAAAGAATGTTATAACTAAAGCGATGAGGTCCCAAAGCCCTGCTTTAAAAACCAAAGCATCCGTTTTGAAAGAGGTGCTTCTTGCATCGCCGATATTCGGTCCCCTTCCCGATGAAGAGCTCTCATGGCTTACGGCTCGCTTCAAGCTGGAGGACTACAGCGACCAAGAGCCTATCTTCTTCCAAGGCGACCCGTCCCACAGCGTTTACGTAGTAGTTGCGGGCAAGGTTAAAATCGTAAAAAGCTCCGAAACCGGCCAGTCGATAATGCTGGAGCTGATACTTCCCGGGGAGGTGTTTGGAGCGCTGGCCGTGTTCGATGGAAAACCGTATCCGGCAACGGCTCAGGCAATGGGAAAAACCTGCGTGGCCCGCCTGAACCGCAACGATGTAAGCTCCCTGATCTCCAAGCACCCGGAGGTGGCCTCCCGCACCATAATGGAGGTAACTGATAGGGTCCGCAAGGCCCACGAGATGCGAATGCGCATGGCCACCCAACGCGTGGAGAGACGCATAGTTGAGGCTTTGTTGGAGCTGGCACCCAGAATCGGTCAAAGTGTAGGCGGAGGCATTAGGATCGACCTAACGCGTCGGGATATTGCAGAGATCGTTGGCACCACCGTGGAAACAAGCATAAGAGTATTCAGCCGTTTGAAGTCGCAGGGGCTTGTTGAATCCCACCGCGGCTGGATAGTTGTGAAAAGCTTAGACGCCCTGCGCCAAGTGGCTCCGCAGTGGGAATAACTGTTTCAGCGCGCCGTCTCTTCGGCGGGGTTTGAGGCTTCATCGTGCATCCGTTTTGGAGGAGGTAAATGAGCAGTTCTAACGCGCCGTCTTCGCAAACTACAGATCCACACAGGCCGCAGAGCCACTTTATGCCGCCGGCCAACTGGATGAACGATCCGAACGGCCCCATCTTTTGGAAAGGCAGACACCACCTGTTCTATCAACATAATCCAAAAGAACCTTGGTGGGGCCCCATGTATTGGGGTCACGCTGTCAGCGATGACTTGGTAAATTGGACCCACCTTCCAATAGCCCTAGCACCCACCCCGGGAGGCCCGGACAAAGATGGATGCTGGACCGGCTGTGCTGTGGATAACAACGGCGTGCCCACCATCATGTACACCGGCGTGCACCCGGAAGTGCAGTGCATTGCCACCGGCAGTGATGACCTGGTGAAGTGGCAGAAGCATCCCGCAAACCCAGTAATAGCCCAGCCCCCTCCGGGATTAGATGTTACCGGCTTCAGGGACCCGTGCGTTTGGAAGGAGGATGATGCTTGGTACGCGGTAATCGGTTCCGGCATCAAGGGGAAAGGCGGAGCGGCACTTTTGTACCGCTCGCCTGACTTGGTTTCCTGGGAGTATCTGCACCCGCTTTTTACGGGACAAAAGGAAAGCACCGGTGAAATGTGGGAGTGCCCCGACTTCTTTCCCCTTGGGAACAAGCACGTTCTGCTTGTTTCTGTGCTGGGCACTACTCTGTACTTCATCGGCAGTTACAAAGACCACCGCTTCTATCCCGAAATTCAGGGCAATACCGACTTCGGCGGCAGTTTCTACGCCGCCAAGAGCTATCTGAACGGCGACGGAAGGCGCGTGCTCTGGGGATGGATGTGGGAAGGCCGCACCGAGGACGCGGTGAGGGCCGCAGGATGGGCCGGCGTTATGTCTTTTCCTCGCATACTGGAAACCGACGGCTCTACCCTCATGATGGAGCCCGCTCCAGAGCTTCAGGCGCTTCGGGGCGCGAGCGAAGAGCTTACAGACGTTGTAGTGGCTCCCGGAGAACTGCTCCTCGACCGAATTTCCGGAGACAGCTTGGAGATATTCGCCGAAGTGGACTTGGGAAGCGCCGAAGAGGTGGGATTGAAAGTTCTCTGCGCCCCGGACGGCAGTGAGGAAACCGTTATTGCCTTCAGCCGCACGGAAGGCCGAATACGGCTGAACCGAGAGCGTTCCAGCCTCAGCCAAGATGTGCACCGAAGCATAAACGGCGGACCGTTCAAACTGAATGAGGGCGAGAACCTGAGCCTGCGCGTGTTCCTGGACAAATCCGCCCTGGAGATTTTTGCAAATCGGCGCGCATGCCTCACCACCAGGGTTTATCCATCCAGGCGAGACAGTATCCACGTCAAACTGACGGCAACCGGCGGTACAGCACGCCTGATTAAGCTGAAGGCGTGGAAGCTGCTACCGGCACGCATTGCGTAAACCGCGAGAAACTTTGGCGTTCAATCGTTTTGTCAAAGCTTCTTGGTCAGCGGCCGGGTTGAGAATGGCGTAACCACCAGAAGGAGTTGGCATCCAACGGCGATGTTGGTTTGAGGGGAGACGGTGCGCGGCCGGCAACAGCTGTCGATTTTTTCCATCTGGTAACCACTACCTGACCGGCAGCATTCGCAAAGCGAACCTTTCCGCGGATTACGAACAAGGATGTGGCGTTGCCGCGGGCTTCCAGCCAAAACTCGGTCCCGATCACGGTAGCGGTGGCCTGCGGTCCGCGCACGTAGAAACCAAGCTGCTGTGGGCGAATCCTGGCGTAGATAAGGCCCCTATCCAAAACCACGCCGGACGGTTTGCTTTCCGGGAGGACTGTTGCATCCGTCTGCGCGCCCATAACGACCTCCGAGCCGTCCGGCCAGCGGATGGTTACCATCTCTCCGCGGGCTGTTCTCACGCGGGTTCCGTCAGATACTCGCATGCCGGAGCGGATATCTTCCCACGCCGTTCGGTCTGCAGTTGAAAACAGCGGCTTTCCCTGAACCGCAACCACTCTGGCTTGCTTTGGC
>JBMFPP010000221.1:0-4923 GCA_049969055.1 Armatimonadota bacterium
CTTCCAAAGTAATGATATTGCGCTCCTCCGTATTAAGCTTGTTCAAAACCGAGTAAAGAGTTGTAGATTTGCCGCTCCCGGTTGGCCCTGTCACTAAAATGATTCCATAAGTGCGGCTGATCAAATTCTCGAACTTCTCCAATGTGGCAGGGAGCATGCCCAAGCGGTTCAGCCCAAGGTTCAACGCGCTCTTATCCAAAATGCGCAAAACAACCTTTTCACCGAAAACCCCTGGCAAAGTGGATACACGGAAATCGTACTCCTTCCCATCGTAGCGGGTGCTCACGCGGCCATCTTGGGGAATCCGCTTCTGTGAGATATCCATGTTTGCCATGATCTTCAGGCGCGAAATCAGCGAAGCCTGATACTGCTTCGGTATCAACAGGCCATCGTGAAGTATGCCGTCAACGCGGTAGCGCACACGAACAGCAGTCTTCCCAGGTTCCACATGGATATCGCTGGCCTTATTCTGAAGCCCCTGTTCAATGATCAGATTTGCGAAGCGGACTATCGGCGCATCGGAGCTCATTTCGCGGAGCTGATCGATGCTTATCTCGTCTGCCGCGCCTTCTGTGGAAACGGTCACCTCGCCTGCTTCATCCAAATTCTGAATCAGGTCCGTAAACGCCTGAACGAGTTGGCTTTCTGCTTGGTAAGCGGCATCTATCGCCGCATTCAAATCGTCCTCGGTTGCGAAAGCGGGGTCCACCTCCATACCGGTTATGGCACGGATCTCGTCCATGGCGAACACATTCAGAGGCGCGCGGGTGGCCACCAAAAGCCTTCCGTTGCGCACAGCCACCGGAATACTGCGCAGTTTTCGGGCCATCTCGGCCGGAAGCATCTTTGCCACTTCCGGATCAGGGGGGGTCTCGCTGAGGTCTATAAACTCAACGTTCCAATCTATTGCCAAACAGCGCACCTTATCCCGCTCGGAAATAAGACCCATGCTCACCAATATGTCTCCAAGTGGAGTTTGGGTTCTGCTTTGGCGCTGTTTCTCCAAAGCCTCTTCAAGCTGTTCAGGAGTTATCAAACCCTCGCGGACAAAAATCTCGCCCAACCTGGATGTTGTAGCTTTTACCATACGCAGTGGCTCCGGATCGATTGCGAGGCACTACAAAGAAGCTTTCTAGAAAACTTGGAAGAGCATCACTACAGGATATCGACAAACGCGGCCAAAATCTGAAGATGCCCCTCTGCAGAATACCAGTGAACGGCCGTAGATGCTTCGGCATCGGTGCGCAGGCGCACTACTGAGACTCCACGCCGACAGCATCCTGAGGCTGAGCCAACCTGGTGGTTAAGAAGATAACCACCTCTGAGTGCTTCTTGCTCTTGCTTCGACTTCGGAACAGGTTTCCGAAGAACGGCAGGTCGCCCAAAAACGGGAATTTTCTAAGGTTTTCTATGTCTTCATCCCTCAGAAGACCGCCTATGGCTATCGTTTCCCCGTCTTTCACCATCACGGACGTCCGTGCGCGCCTCTCGGAGGTTGATGGAAGACCGCCGGTTAAACTGGTAAGAGTGCTGACCTCGGTGTTGATGCCCAACAGAACCGTGCCATCGCCCACAATCTTTGGGGCCACTTCCAAGCGTACGCCGGCCTGAATTTGGCTGGTATTCACCGAAGTGCCTGTTGGGGTTACATCGCGGCTCACCAGATAAGTTACCGTATCTCCAATGAATATTTGCCCACTGCTCCCGTTAACCACGCGGATGCGGGGCTCTGCAAGCACACGTCCGGCACCGCTGTTCACCAGCGCGTCTATCACCAAGCGAAGCTCGGTGGCACTGCGGCTGAATGTGCCGAACCTGAAGAAATCCCTCCCCTGGCGCGGACGCGGTGTAATACCCCCAACTATGGGCGCATCTTCCAACTGCGGCGCCCCCACAACACCTTCTACAATATCGAACGGCTCCCAGGTCCACGTGAATCCCCGCTGTTCATCTAGGTTTGTGTTTAAATCCACCACCCTTGCCTCTATTTCCACCTGCCTCGGCGGCACATCCAGATTTTTAAGGGTTTCCACGCACCGCTCCACGGCATCCTTCGGTCCTCTTAGAACCAAAAGAGACGATTGAACTGTGGCAGATACCGGCGCCTGAAGTCGCCCCCCTCCAACAGCTTCCACGGATGGCGGCAGTGCCACCGCCGGCGCGCTCGTCGATACCACCGTAGGGAACATTTCGCTCACAAACGCCTTCGCCGCGTTTATATCCAGGTACTTAACCTCGTACACCTCGGTGGTCTGCTCCGGCTCCGGTGGTTTCTGCTCCACCGGCGGGGGCGGCAGCACGTCCAGCACGGAAGCAAGCGATTTGGCCTTTTCCACCGCCTCGCGCGGCCCGCTCATCAGAAGTCTGTTTGGCGGCTGCACACTGAAGGTAACATCCGGGCACAGCGCCAGAAGCTTTTGATACAGTTCCGAAGCAGGAGTGTTGGCCGCAATATAGACTTCCGAAACCGTAAGCGGGGGAAATAACTCTTGTATGCGCTGTTTGGTAGCCACGTAGTAAGTGCCGTTCACCTCGCGGTATTCAAGCCCGGATATGCGAACAATTGCATCAAGCGCCTCCTTCAACGTCACACCGCGCAGGCTTATCGTCACATTCATCTTCACATCCGGGGCAACCACGATGTTTGCCTTCATCTGAGCCGCCAGCCCCCGCAGTAGGTCTACCAAATCGGTATCCACAGCATCCAGCGAAACCGTGCCTGGAGCGGCGGCCGGGGCGCTTTCGCGTTCTGTTACAGGCTTCGGAGGCTGAGGCACAGCCGGCCTGCCAACCTTAGGCGGAGCCGAGGGAGCCGCTTTGGTTGCCAAGGAGCGGGGGCGCCGCTGACGCTCCGCGGCCATCTGCCCAGTCTGCTCCTGCTTAACCTCAACTGTGCCTTGTCCGCTTTCGGCTACAGACGCACTTTCGCGGCTGAAGCCGTTCCTTTCGCCTTCACGGCTGAAGCCGTTCCTTTCGCGGCTGAAGCCGTTCCTTTCGCGGCTGAAGCCGTTCCTACTCTGCGTTTTCACCGCAGAGAAGCGGGTTTCCGCAGATCCCTTCTCAAGAAGTATCCTAACTCCGGGAGCATCCAAGTCCCTCTCAATACGGTAAGGCAAAGGAAGCGACGCCGAAACAGTCAATCGAACCACAGAAGGCTTGAAAGTGCCGTAGCGCACCGATAGAATACCACCTGAGTTTACACGCACTAACCGCCCTCTCACGCCGCGTTCCAACTGGCCGTCAAAGTCCACAACCAAGCAGAAAGGCACCCCGTTTAAGCCTCGGTATACGCGGTGGTGGATAAAGGGCTGTTTATCCGACCGAATAAAAATGCGGTAACTCTCTCCAGAATCCGAAAGCTCCACCGCCCGTATTCGACAGCCATCGGCCCAAGCGGCACCGGCCAGCAGTGCAAAAAACGCTGATACCACAGCCGCACAGGTCGCAGTCCTCACCCGCCGTTGAAGATAGGTGCCACAAAGCCTAAGAGCCATTCGGTTTCGCCCCCACTACAACAACCCTTGTACTGCCACTGCGGTCTCGCAGAACGACCTCGCCCGACCGGATTGCGGCAACCAGATAGCCATCCACCCTATCCCCCGTCCGCGCAATCACACTGCGGCCGCCGGATGTGCGCAGTATTGCCACTTTCTCATCGCCCTCTATTGTGCATGCAACGGAAGGAGGAAGTTCAGGCTCCGGCTGGGTCTTTTCCTTACCGGAATTGATGCCTTGCTCGGCATCCGCCGAAGGCTTCGCCTTCAGGGTTTGAACACCGCCGTGCGAAGCCATCAGCTCGCCCCAATTGGCAACCGAAGGCACAGCTGGCGGTAGCGGCGACGGAACAGACTGCAAGGCCGGTTTCGGCGGCGCCGTGGACTTTGGCTCGGACTTTACAGCGGCGGTTCTTGCGCTTGGCGGCAGTGCAAACGGATCGACCACCTTCACAACCAGCTTCATGCCAGGCTTGAGCTCCGACGACGGAGGGCCGATCGCCGATGGGGCTGCTTCCCCCGCTTCAGAATCGGCTTTCTGTCCGGCGGCACTCGGCCCCTGACCGGAAGATGAAGACGCCGGCACAGCTCCGGGTCCAACCCCAACAGAAGCAGTGGTTACATTTGACGGGACGCTTGTTACCTTCGTCGACGAGGCTCTACTGCGCATAGTAATCACAACATACGCAACCGACCCGAAAATCAGCAGTAAAGCGAGCGCGGCCTTCCACAGATCACCCTTTCGGAGCTTCACTTTGCCCCTCCTTGTAAACGGCATAGCAGGTTAGCTCTATGCTGATGCCAAGCCTGGCCGCTCGACCAGGTTCCTGGTCAACAGGGCGCAGTTGAAAATTCCCTACCTCCACCGGCTTAGGAAACCTGGAAAGTCCTTCAAGGAAGGCATGGAGCTGAGCAAAGGTGCCGGTTAAGTCCAACCCTATTTTGCGGGCTTCATACGGCAAACTCGGCCCCTGCTGTTGAGATCCCTGCTGAGAAGTCTGCTGGCCCGAACTCGCTGCCGGTTTTGGGGAAACCACTTCCCCCGGCCTTACCGAGGAGATGCTCACCCCGGTTCTCTTAGACAAATCGTACAACTGCACCATAAGGCTTGGGATAACGCGTTCCCCCTTACCCTCTGCCAGCGGCTTTTCCAAACGCGCCAATCTGGAAGCGTAAAGCACTTTGCGGCGCCTTAGCTCTGTGAGCTGGTTCGCCTCGTTGCTCACGACGCTCAGCTCCTGCCTGGCCTTGGCCAGCTCCTGCCTCTTCGCGTTAAGCGACTTGAGAGCCAGCATAACCACAACAATGCCAATCACTATTTCGAAAAAGAGAACGCAAGCCGCTATAAGCACCGTGCGTTTGGAAGCTGTGAAAACCGCTTTCATTTGCCGGCTACCTGTGCAGATGAAACGGGAGGCTTTATTGCAAC
>JBMFPP010000222.1:0-4883 GCA_049969055.1 Armatimonadota bacterium
GTGATCGGTATTCTGCCATCCGAGGTTTTGGAGCTTGCCAAAGCATCGGTGGTGTTGGCGCTTACCCCCCGCTGATATCCGCTTGTGTTAGATTTCCTTCTTTTGCGCGTAAGCATATTGGCGCCGTGACCCTATTACGTGAAACCAAATGGCCTTTTGCGACGTCTTATTTGTGCAAAAGAAAACACGGGCTAAGCACAAAAGATCGAATTCCTGCTCATTTTTTGCGTTTGTAGACTACGTACCACATCGGCGCTATAGGGGAGATGAAGATGAGAGACGGAATTATAGAGCAGGATCTGCGCGAAACCATTGCTTTGGATCCGCGGGGGGATTACTGGAACGTGCAGGTTCAGGTTCGGGATGGAGTTGTGCACATCACGGGGCGAGTGCCAACGTACCGCAAACTGATGGATTTGCATCTGCTTGCCGCCGAGACCCCGGGTGTTAAGCTGGTGGTCAATAAGGCGGTTGTGGACGGCGAGCGGTCGCGCCGCCGCCCTGCGGTGGTTATAGGGTGATTGCGCAGCCCTCTTGCCGCTTATAAAAAGCCCCCGGCTGGTTTCTCAGCCCGGGGGCTTGTGTTCCTATTGGGCAATGTGCAGCCGCTATTTCAGCTCCACCGTTGCGCCCTGCTCCTCCAGTTTGGCTTTCATCGCCTCGGCTTCTTCCTTGCTGACCCCCTGGCGCAGAGGCTGAGGAGCGTTGTCCACCAAGTCCTTGGCCTCCTTCAGCCCCAGGCCGATGAGTTCGCGCACCACTTTGATGACGTTAATCTTCTTCTCTCCGGCCGAGGTGAGGATTACGTCGAAGGTGGTCTTCTCTTCTGCGGCGGGGGCGGCCTCTGCGGCAGGAGCAGCCGCGGCCGGACCGGCCGCCACGGCGGCAACGGGAGCGGCGGTTACGCCGTACTTCTCCTGGAGCGCCTTAACAAACTCGGAAAGCTCCAGAACCGTCATGTTGTCTATAGCTTCCAGCAGTTCCTGTGTGCTCAGTGCCATTTTCATTCCTCCTTAAGCGCAATTTAGGCTTTTGCAGCTTCTGTTTTCTTATCAACCAATGCCTGTAAGGTGTAAACCAGGTTGGATATAATGCCCTGCAGGCTTCCAACCAATCCGGTAATTGGGGATTGAAGTCCCGCCAGCATTTGGGCCACCAATACCTCACGGGGCGGGATTTTCGATAGTGCTTCGAACTGCTCGGCGGTTATGGGCCGCCCTTCCACGAACCCGCCTTTGGGAACAGGGATCTTGTTCTCCTGCATGTACTCCATAAGGACTTTTGCGGGGCCAACCGGATCGTCCATTGCGAAGGCGGCAGCTGTAGGGCCTTCCAAGGTGCCCACGTCGTAGCCCACTTCTTTGGCGGCACGCGCGAACAGGGTGTTTTTCACCACGTGGTATTCGGCGTTAACCTCTCGAAGCCTCTTTCGGAGGTCCGAGATCTGGGCCACCGTCAGGCCGCGGTAGTCGGTGAGCAGAACCGCTTTCGACCGCTTCAGCGCGTCCGCTATATTGGCCACCAGCTTTTCTTTTCTTGGGTTCGGCAAGCTATCACCTCCTTAAAAGACCATGGCCGCATAGAACCCTATGCAAGCAAACAAAGACGCCCTGCCGGAAGACAGGGCGCAGGGCATAAGCTTTATTCAAAGGCACAGCACAGTTTGCATTTGCCGCTGCCTCGGCAGGCGGAACTTGTCTCTTATGCCGCTTCAGGCACCTGCTGTCTTCGGCGCAGGCACTGCGTTATTCAGTTGTAGTAGGAGCGGTTTTCACACCGCCCAAAGCGATTTAAGTATTAGCGTCCGTCCGCCAGCGCTTGGGCTTTTTGAACGTCCACTTTAATGCCGGGACCCATGGTTGAGGATAGGGTTATACTGCGCAGGTAGCGCCCTTTCGCCGCGGGCGGTTTTGCCTTCAAAAGGGCTTGAATCAGCGTACCAAGGTTGGCCAAGAGATGTTCATCGGGGAACGAAACTTTCCCGATGGGCATGTGAACAATTCCCGCTTTTTCCACCCGGAACTCAACTCTGGAAGCCGATTTGATATCGCGTACGACCTGTCCGATGTCCATGGTTACCGTTCCGGAGCGCGGGCTTGGCATTCTCGGACCGAGCAGTCGGCCGAGCTGACCGACGATTCTCATCATATCCGGGGTGGCGCACAGCACGTCGAAATCGCGCCATCCGTTTTTAATGCGCTCCACCAAATCCTCGGCACCGACAACATCAGCTCCTGCGGCTTCGGCCTCTGCGGCTTTCTCACCCTTGGCGAAAACCGCTACTCGGCGCACCTTCCCGGTTCCGTAGGGAAGATTGGTGGTACCGCGCACCATTTGGTCCCCGTGGCGTGGATCCACACCCAGCCGCACAGCCACGTCTACTGTTTCATCGAATTTTGCGGTGGCCGTTTTCTTTACCAGCTGAATTGCTTCGAGAGGGTCGTACTCCTTCTGCTTATCAACCAGGGCCACCACTTCCTTATAGCGCTTACCGCGAGACATTTTACCTCCTCAACACGATCAGGGGGTGATCTCGATGCCCATGGAGCGCGCCGTACCTTCTATTATACGCGTGGCGGCTTCCAAGGAGTCGGTATTAAGGTCCGGCATTTTGATTTTGGCAATCTCTTCCAGCTGTTGCCGCGTTATCTTGCCGACTTTTACGCGCCTGTTCTGGCCGGAACCTTTTTCAATACCGGCGGCCTTCCTCAGCAGGTCCGAAGCCGGTGGAGCTTTGGTAACGAAGGTGAAGGATCTGTCTTCGTATATGGTTATTTCGGCAGGCACGATTGAGCCGACCATAGAAGCGGTTCGTTCGTTGTAACTGCGAACGAACTCCATGATGTTAATACCGTACTGGCCCAACGCCGGTCCCACCGGCGGGGCGGGCGTTGCCTTGCCTGCCGGCATTTGAAGCTTGACAACCGCTATAACTTTCTTTGCCATATGAAAGTCTCTCCCACATTCTGCGGCCGCGCCGCTTGTTGAACTACTCGATTTTCTCCACTTGGTTGAAATCCAGCTCCACAGGGGTGTCGCGGCCGAAAAGCTCTATCATCACCTTGAGCTTTTCTTTATCGAGGTTTACCTCCTCAATCTTCCCCGTAAGCTCGGCGAAAGGTCCGGTAAGCACCCGCACGTTGTCGCCCTTGCTCCAGCGGATTTTGGGCTTTTCGCGGCTGGCCTCTACGCTTCTTAGGATGTTTTCGACTTCCTCCTTTTGGAGGCGAATCGGCTTATTGCCCGAGCTGACGAAGCCAGTCACTCCGATGGTGTTTCTTACCAGGTACCAGGTATCGTCATCGAGGACCATTTCGATAAGGACGTACCCGGGGAAGATTTTGCGGCGGACTGAGGTGCGCTTCCCACCTCTAACTCTGAGTTCTTCTTCGGTGGGAACCAGAATGCGAGAGATCTTATCGGCCAATCCCATCGATCGGGCGCGCCGCTCGATGTTGATTTTGACCTTGTTTTCGTGGCCAGAATAGGTGTGAATTGCGTACCAGTGTTTTTCCATGATCCCTCCCGCACCTTTCTGCGGCCAAGGCGCGGTCCTAACGGGAAGCCGCGCTTAGCGAAGCAGAGGTCTTGTAATCGCCGCTACTATTATATCTGCAAGGCCGATATACGCTGCAACTATTATAACAACCGCAACAACCAAAACCGTGGAGCGAAACAGCTCGTCCTTTTTGGGCCACGTGGTTTTCCAGCGCAGTTCCACCCACGTTTCCCTCAGGAATTCAACAAGGTTCCTTCTGGCCCTTGCCAACCGGCTCTCGGTTCGGGATACACCGCCCTTGCTTTCTTTTGAAGCTGTCGATTTCGTACCTTTGCTGGTAACAACGTTACCCATGGAAGAACCTCTTATGGGACGCCGCTTCCTGCTTTTGACCGGCAGTTAACGGCGGCCCATCCTTTACTCAAAAGATATGCCCAACGCCATTCTGAAGAGCTACACAAGACTCTTCACCTGGCTGTTGGACGGTTCCCCGCGCCCAAAAATATAATAAAACGTTGGCGCCCCCGACAGGAATCGAACCTGTGACCCACTGCTTAGAAGGCAGTTGCTCTATCCGCTGAGCTACGGAGGCCCAACGTACATAAGCGTGGTTGCAGGGGGCTCCACCGCGCTTTGAATTATACCACAGGAGTTTGGAGCTGTCAAACCGAAAAACAGGCCGCCGCGGTGGTTTGACATCAAATTTCTTGGCGCTTTGTTGGTATTGGGCAGTGTTTTCTAAGAACAGACGGTCGGGGAGTTTTGGAGGCGTGGTTTAAAATTGGCCTCATTACGCGGGCAAGCTCAGCTTGTTTTGAAGCAGGAGGTTATTCAACATCCAGTGTTTCTGTGGGATCGTCCGCGTGTTTGGGCCAGGTTGAGGTCTGTTCGTATGCCTTGGGGCTTCGCTTCAAGACGCACTTCTGGCACCGAACGGTTACATTTACACTGGTGAGATACGAGGGCAAGCGTTCGGCGGGAGCGCCGCAGAGATCACATAGTGGTTTGGCCGATTTCGTATCCATGTGTTCACCCTTTCGAAAGCACGGTGCCGAGGAATTTCCACCATGCGCTTTTTCCGTAGCTATCGTAGCACGCTCGGCGATGCGCTGTCAACACGGCCCGAGTGGCCGTCCAGGGCTTTTTAAAGTTCTGACAAAGGACCGATGGATAATTGAAAACGCCTGTTTTCGTCTCCCAAGCCTTTTCTCTCATCTGTTAAGGGAGCCTGCCTTCCCTCTCTTTTAATTGGAAGAGGGGTTGATGGTGATAGCAAGCGAAGGAACGCCTTCATCTTCGGCCCTTTTCTCAAGGGCTTGCCCCCATCCCCAAATTCTTCTTCTCCCGCTCTTCGATGGGAGAAGGGGGTGCTTGGCTTCCAATG
>JBMFPP010000223.1:0-4862 GCA_049969055.1 Armatimonadota bacterium
GCTTCGGCAGACCCACCGGTATTGACACTTCGCCGAGACTTTGGTAATATATCGGTGCAAAACCCGGCTGGGGAGTGGTGTAACTGGCAACACGTCTGACTCTGGATCAGAAGAGCCTAGGTTCGAATCCTAGCTCCCCAGCCATTTTCTTTTGGTACATACATCCCCAAACACATCCCTGCCGTTTTTGCTCTCAAAGCCGTTAATCCGACCCCTTCGCTGGAGCGCAGTGCACGTATCCGGCAACTTTTCTCCACGTGCTCATTACCCCGCTTTGGTTCATCTGACGCGGCCAGGTAATGCTCAGCATATACTGCATACGGTTTTGGCGACAGTGCCATGTAACCGCGGAAACAGCCGTCCCCATTTGGCTGGACCAAACCCCCCTCGCCTTATGGCCCGTAATGAAAATCCCCTCAACCGGCCTTCCCAACTCACCAGCCATCTGAAGCATCTGCTGTGCCCAGGGTTCCTCTTTTGCGGTTCGCGCACAAGACAATGTGAGCTCGTACTCACTGCCGGCCAGCGATAGCCGCGCTCTTCTGCCCACCCTTACATCGTACACTCCGTTCCTCACAGGCCCAACCTCTCGCACGGAAAACAGATCCGAAAGCGTCGTCCGCCACACTCCGGGTAGGTCCATCTGCACGCCGAACCATACCGCTGTTGTTCGCCCGTCCCGGCTCACAACCGCCGGCTCAAGCGGAAGAGAAACCTCGCGCCGAAAGCGCCAAAGGCTTTCCACCGTCTTCTCGCCTATATCCGTGCGCACCCGCTTGGGGCCAACATACTCCAAAACTGGGCGGTCATCCGTGTGAAGACCGCTGTCTGCGCAGTACTGAACCACATCTTCGCCGCTCATTAAGCACAGCGAAAGCAGTCCCCACGGCCCATCGACTCCCATATCCAAAATATCCTTCATAATCGGCGGAATGGTCATTCTCCGCAGAAGCAGTTCTGGATCCGGCCTCAAAGGCCTCTCTGTGGCAAGAATGAGTATGTCGGCGTAGATGGGCGGCGAAGCCCAAAGAGAGAGATTAGGAAAAACCTCGCTCAGCGTACGCAGGGCTGTTTTGAAATCCTCGGGAGCCATGTGGTACGCCGGCAGCCACTGACAGAACACACCCCCAGGCGCCAGGTGCTCTTTCACCCTTCTGTAGTGGTCCAAAGTGAAAAGGTTAGACACCCCGGATATCCAAGGGTTGGGCGGCTCAGAGATGATACAGTCATACCGGCGGGGCGACATCATCACGTGATTGCGTCCATCTCCAACAATCACGCGCACGCGCGGATCCTTCCAGTAACTGCGGTTGATATGCTGGAAAAACTGCTTCGACGCATCAACCACACCCGGCTCAATCTCAACAGCTTCAATGTTCCTGGCGGGGTAAAGCGTTGCAGTTCCAACAGTGCACCCACTGCCGACACCTATAATCAGCACGTCGCGAAGGCGGTCGGCCATCAAAAGCGGCAGGTGGGCCAGCAAGCGCTGGGTCATCATATCCCACGGCCCGTCCGAGGCGTCAACTTTTCCGTTAATGGCCAGCGACCGGATGAAACCACGCCTTTCATTCCCTTGGAAAACCGCGACCGTGCCGCTCAGCCCGTCGCGGTAGTACAACAGCGTTGCATCCGACAGCGGCCTCAGGGGATCGATTTTGGCCCTGTAGCCCCTCAGCATAGCATCTCCATAGAAGTAAACCCCGCTCGCCAAAAGCTCCTTGCTCCACGGCCTCTGCAGGCACGCGAAAGCCGCACCAAGACCCAACGCCGCCCAAACCAGCACTGCCCGGCGTCGAGAAGAACCCAAAGCCAGCCCAAGCCCCAGCAAAAGGTTCACAAAAGCGGCAGCTTGAATAGTTCTCTGCGGCCCCACAGTGGGAAGCAGAAGGAATCCGGCGCAGAACGAGCCGAGTATGGTCCCGAGCGTGTTCGCCGCGTAAAGAACTCCAACAGATTCCCCAACCTCTTCCCTGCGCGGAGCAAGTGCCTTCACACCGATCGGAAACACCGCACCCATGAGCGCCGTTGGAATAAGCATAACGGCTGTGCAGAGCAGAAACTGCGCCCCCTGCAGTACTACAAACCCGGTGCCGAAGCGGCGGAAAACCTCCAGCACATACGCCGGCATTCCTCCCAACAGCGGACTAACTGCTACAGCGCTTATCCCTATCAGCACCTGAACCGCGCCCAGAGCCCAAAGTGGATCCTTGAAGCGGTTTGCATAAACCGATGCAACAGCGGATCCAATCGCTATGCCCAGCAGAAACCCAACCAACATGGTGCTGAAAGCATAAACCGATCCGCCAAAAGAAAGCGTTAGCGTGCGCGTCCATGCCACCTCGTAGCAAAAAGCACAGAACCCGGATATTCCCGCCGCTAGTAAAACAACCTTCTGGAGCCCGGTAAATTGAACCCGAGCACTGCGGTTTGCCGCCTGCGTCGGCACACCGCCCCTGCCGGGGATGCCGTACAGTGCCACCAATGCAATTCCAAAATTCACCGCCGCGGCCACCAGAGTGGTGGCCCGCAGGCCTATAGAAGGAAGAAGCAGAAAGCCGGCGGCCGACGTACCCAACACCGCTCCAAAGGTGTTTACCGCGTACAAACTGCCCACTCCACGCCCCATCTCGGCTTCATCAACGGCGACGGCGCGGGACAACGCTGGAAGTGTCCCTCCCATCAAGGTGGTGGGCACCAGCAGTACCAAGAAGCACAGCGCAAACCTGAACACACTCAAAACGCCAAAAGATGGATCCACTGCCCGGTAGTAGCCAACATACGCAAGCTCAACCAACTTCAGAAGCACCGGGACCATCAGAGCATACAACCCGATGCCGGCCTCCAAAAATCCATAAAGCCTTATGGGGTTTTTATGGCGGTCCGCCACCCGTCCAAACCAATAACTGCCCAAGGCCAGCCCGGCCATAAAAGCGGCAAGCACAGTGCTTACGCCCAACGCCGTGGCACCAAAGATAAGGGAAAGCGATCGGCTCCAAACCACCTCATAGATGAGACCAGCGGCGCCGGAAGCGAAAAACAAAAATAGAACCACTCTGCGTGGTACTCCCAAACTATCCCCAGAAAGCCCTTCTTTCAACTTAACATCGCACTCCTGTGAACACCTTTAATCTTGCGACCGTTGAAAGCCTCGACTCCCAGCAAATATCTCTTGTGTGCACAGACAGCCGCTTGTATAATGATAGCACAAAAGCAGAGGCACATCTGCTCACAGAGGAAGGAGATTATGAAAACAAACCCGCAGAGACCGATCTTGATGATCTCCACCGTTGGCACCAGCCTACTAACCAACCCTCCCATCACAAGCGAAGTACAAGAAGTGATCAAGAACACCGCAAACCGAAAGGAAGAAGAGCTCTCCCCTGAAAACCGCAGAATTCTGGACGCACACAAGGAAAAGGTAGCCGCGCTCCTTAAAAAAGACGGTCAGCACGATCTCGATGAGTGGATCAAGAGAAGCGCCGAAGTTAACGGGATCTTGGCTTATATGCGCAAAATCGGCTCCGAACGTCCCCGCAGTATGGACATGCACTACCTCATAACCACCGATACGTATCAGGGCCGCCTCACCGCAGATCTGGTGAAAGAGTTCCTTAGAGATTTCAACTGCCAAGTAGAGTGCTACACTCCCCCAAAACTCTCCACGGACAGCATTGAAGATTTCCGTCTTGGGCTGTCTCATCTGATAAAGTGGTGCAGCGAGAACATACCAGAATACCAAGATCGGGGTTACAACGTGGTTTTCAACCTCACCGGCGGGTTCAAAAGCGTGCAGGGGTGCTTGACCGCTATCGGCATGATTTGGGCCGACGAAATCATCCACATCTTCCAGGAATCGAAAGAGCTAATAATTATTCCCCGCCTTCCACTCAAACTAGAGGAGCTCTCGGACGAAGAAGTTGTTGTTCTGGAGCTTATGAACAAACCAGGCACCCAACTGCCGACCGACGCTCTGGGCGACCTGCTGGACAAAGTACACTCCGCCTACATAGAGCAGATAAAGGTGGACGGGCAGGAGTACGTGGC
Organism: Armatimonadota bacterium; assembly: GCA_049969055.1. GTDB lineage: Bacteria > Armatimonadota > DTGP01 > DTGP01 > JBMFPP01 > JBMFPP01. The sequence continues at coordinate 4,048 of JBMFPP010000223.1, forward strand.
CAGCAATGTCTGGGGGAAATCCGTGTGGTTAAAGCAGCGTAAAGAAAAGCTGGGAAACTGCCTCTTTAACTGGCCACGCCTCGAATACTCCAAAGAATTTAAGGATTCTGCCAAAGCACGCCAAAGCGACCTGAAGGAACTGAACGAAGCACTAGCCCAGGTATCCGCACACCTGCTTGAATCCAAAGGTGATATCTCAGGGCTCATGAAAGGGCACTCCGGACTGAAGTTTGAACGGCTGGAAAACCAAAAAGAGGAGGTATTTACCTTCCGCGTCAGCCAAGGACTGCGTGTAAGCTGTGAAAGAACCGGAAACGGCTTAAGGCTTCGCAAGTTCGGCATCGAACCGGAGATCAACCGGAATCCCTAACCGCCCAGAGCTTCTTCAAAGTTCTGCGATGGAACCGGTGGATAAGTGCTCGCCCTAATCTCCCAAGCCCCTCCTCCCTTTCTCGAAGGGAGAAGCGGCTTTGCCTCCTTTCTACCGAAGCTGGGAGAGTGTCAAGGAGTGAGGGCAAGCACAAACCTCTCTTTGTTGGTTCCGATTTCATTCCCTTAGAACACCCTCTTCTGAGAAAAGAAAAGTCCCACCGGCAACTCCTCTCAGCGTTGACCGGCTTCAATATGCAGTATATAATCGTTTCGGCATCATGTGCGCGGAGCAGTTCACCGAGGTCGCTCCCTGGTACGACGACCTCATGGTTGAGGTTCCCTACCAAAACTGGGTCCGCTACGTGGAGAAGCTGGCTCAGCTTCACGGACACAGACCAAGGAGCGTTTTAGACCTGGCCTGCGGCACGGGGCGCGTCAGCCGC